>JAGQQB010000188.1 GCA_020426425.1 Planctomycetaceae bacterium
AGAGAAGAATACAGGAGCGAATTCGCTGCGGATCGGCCGCCGCCTGTTGAGCCAACAACGGCAGCCAGCCCGAGAGTCCCGCCATCCCCAAGCCGGTGGTGGTGGCCCGCATCCAGGCCCGTCGCGACAGTGGCAGCATGTCAAACTCCCTAGAACGCACGCCAGATAGACAAAGCATCTCTCAATGTACGAATCACCGGAGCGGAATGCGAGTTCGAAATGGGCGCATCCGGTTGTGGGTGCGTACGTTCGCAATGGCATGTACCTTCCCACGATGCGGACACAGCGCGATCGTCGGCCTGTCGTCTCAGATTGGGCGTATTCCGGCCAACCCGCAGAACCTGAGCCTTCCGTCTGGCTGGAGCAGGTCGTCTCCCCCGCAAATTGCTCGTCGTATGCAACCAACGGCAGGAAATGCCGCTGATCGACTCCGGTAGTATTTGCCGTATGTCGATTCATCAGTTCAGCGGGTCGAGACAGTCCACGTTACGGTTCAGGGCGAAGGAGGCACAAGTTCCATGGTTCGCATCTCACGGCAACTCATGATGACGTTGCTGCTACTCTCAGCGATCGGATGCGCAACGGAACGGCCCAATCTTCGTGTGGGGCAAAACAACCAACCTTCAGCGCGACAGGCTGGTGACGGTTATTCGCCGGTTCCATCCACACCACCACGCGAGTCCGAGCGGGAAGAGATTCCGGCCCCACCAGCTGGTGCCAGCTACGAACGCAAGGCGCCAGAGCCAGGCACTGAAGCACCGCGATTGCAGAAGGCACAACAACCGCCGCTGCTGCTGCGTCCAATCACCTGGGGATTTGGAGGAGGCGGAGAACCGGTTTCACTGGAACGACCAGCGGTCTCCGTGGGGCCGACCATCCGGCAGTAGCGTCGCTGTGTTCCTAGGCAGAGGTTGCTCACGCGATGATGTCGTGGGCAACGTGCCCGCCAATATCGGTCAGCCGGTAGTCCCGCCCCTGGAAGCGGAACGTTAGCTGTTCGTGGTCGATCCCGAGCAAATGCAGCAATGTGGCATGGAAGTCGTTGACGTGCATGGGATCCTCCACGATGTGAAATCCAATGTCGTCGGTGCGGCCATAAACATGCCCCCCTTTCACGCCTCCGCCCGCCATCCAGACGCTGTAAGCGTCTTTGTGATGGTCGCGTCCCACTTTGTCGTTCGCCCGTCCCGATTCCGCTGCTCCCTGAATCATGGGCGTGCGGCCAAACTCCGCACCCCACACCACGAGCGTTTCGTCGAGCAGTCCCCGCTGCTTGAGATCCTGAATGAGCGCTGCCAGCGGTTGATCTACCTGCTTGCACTTCTTTTCGAGATTGGGAAAGACCTGCGAGTGATGATCCCACGACTCGTCAAACAACTGCACGAACCGCACGCCGCGTTCCACCAGCCGACGCGCAAGCAGGCAGTTGTTGGCAAAACTCGTCTTGCCAGGTGAAGTGCCGTACATCTCGTGGATGTGCTGCGGCTCCGACTGAATGTCCATCATCTCCGGTACCGCCGATTGCATGCGGTAGGCCAGTTCGTACTGGTTGATGCGACTTTCGATTTCTGGATCGCCGACATCGGCCAACTGAATCTGATTCAGCTGATTCACCCGGTCGATGATGCGCCGCCGATCGGCATCGGCCATCCCCTCAGGATTCGAGAGGAACAGTACAGGATCGCCTGAGGTGCGAAACTCTGTCCCCTGATAGACACTGGGCAGAAAGCCGCTGCCCCACAAGCTGTTGCCTGCGCCAGCCACATTGCCGGTGATCAACACCACGAAGCCGGGCAGGTTCGAGTTCTCAGTGCCAAGTCCGTAGTTTACCCAGGAACCGATCGATGGTCGGCCGAACCTACCGAACCCAGTCTGAAAGAAGAGTTGAGCTGGGGCATGATTGAAAAGCTCCGTGTGCAGCGACTTGATCACGCACAATTCGTCCGCCACTGTCCCCAAGTGTGGCAGCAGTTCGGAGAGTTCGAGACCCGATTCCCCATGCCGGTGAAACTGGAATCGCGTCCCGAGGAGAGCTGGCTGCTTACGAATGAAGGCCAGCCGCAGCCCCTCCCATAAGTGATCGGGAACCAGTTGGCCATCGAGCCGCTGCAACTCCGGTTTGTAATCGAACAGATCCAGCTGCGATGGTGCCCCAACCATATGCACGAAGATCACGTTCTTGGCCTTCGCCGGGAACTGTCCATAGTGCGGCGAAAGCGGATCTTTCGAGTGATCCTGGGCAGCGGTGTCGGCCGCCAGGATTTGGCTCAGTGCGACAGATCCCAGTCCCAGTCCAACGTTCTGGAACAGATGTCGTCGCGACAATCGGTCACGAGAGGTGAGTACGGAATCAAGTGCGGACATGGCTGATCCTCGGTCCTGGACCCGGCAACTGCACCGCACTGATTGCGATGGTGACCACATCCATTGGCGAACCTCGATGGTAAACAAGCTGCACGGCCATGCTCAAGGGGCCATGAAAAAACCCGCGTCGGTGGGCCACCGGCGCGGGCGAACGACTTCCATTGTGACGACCGCGAAGGGCCAACTCACAGTCGCGTGCAAGACTACAGGTCCGAGGACTCCAGCAGTCCTCCCTTGTTCCGCATCACCAGATGGCTGTCGATCTTCTGAACGAGGTCGAGGCAGACCGAAACGACGATCAACAGACCGGTTCCGCCGTAGAAGCTAGCCACAGAGAAGGAGATGTCCATCCCCATGGCGAGCATCGTCGGGATGATCGCGATCAGAGCCAGGAAGCCCGCCCCGGCATACGTGATGCGGGTCATCACCTGATCGAGATACCGCTCCGTGTGCGCTCCAGGACGGTAACCAGGCACGAAGCTCCCGTAATCCTTCAGGTTGTCCGCCATATCCTTCGGATTGAACGTGATGCTCGTCCAGAAGTAGCAGAAAAAGTAGATCAGGGCGATGTAGCTGAGGTTGTAGATGAACCCACGACCGGAGCCGAACATGCTGTTGAGATCGGACAGAATCCCCATCTCCGGGAACCACTTCGACATCATGCCGAACAGGAACATCGGGAACATCAGCAGACTCGATGCGAAAATGATTGGCATCACGCCCGCCTGGTTCACGCGCAGCGGCAACGACTGTCGCTGTCCGCCCATCACCTTGCGACCCCGCACGTGCTTTGCACTCTGAATCGGGATCCGCCGCTGCGCCTGGGTGATCGCAATCACTCCCAGCACGATCAACACGAACAACACCGCCAGTGGCAGCAACTTGTCGATCCCCGCTCCCGTTCCCAGGCCAATCCCGTTGCGCAACGCCGGCTTGATGAGTTCGTAACCAGCGACCGGCATGCGGGCGAGAATCCCGGCCATAATCAGCAGGCTGATCCCATTCCCGATACCGTACTCGTCGATTTGCTCGCCAATCCACATCAGCAGGATCGTGCCGGCGGTCATGGTGATCGTCGCGACCAGGTGAAACGGCAACGTGTTGTAGCCTTCGAGAATCAACCCGGGACCATCACCGCCGCCCATGTTGCCCGAAAGGTAACGGATCCAGAAGTAGCTCTGCCCCAGGCAAATGATCACTGTGGCATACCGTGTGTATTCGTTGATCTTCTTGCGCCCCGACTCGCCTTCCTTCTGCAATTGTTCCAGCGGCGGATACACCTGCCCCAACAGTTGGAAGATGATCGATGCCGAAATGTAAGGCATGATCCCCAATCCGAAGATGGTCGCGTTCCCCAACTGGGACGCCGACAGCATGGCGACCGCTTCCATCACCTGGCCTAAGCCTTGCTGCTCGGCCATCTTCTGGAACATATCCGAGAAGGTGGCCTGATCGATGATCGGCAACGGAATGGCGAACCCCATCCGATAGACCGCGAGCAGGATCAAGGTGAGCAGAATCTTCTGCCGCAATTCGGGAATCGCAAAAATCGTTCGCAGACGAGACAACATGAACACGTCCTTATCGTGTACCAAACGGAAGGGGCTTCGCCCGACGGACGATTTCCTTCACCGGAACCCGCGAAGAATAGAGAAAGTCAGCGAACGAACCAACCGAGAATGCCACCTGGAAGCTCCGATTTTCGTCGGATGGCTTGTTAGTGAAGCCCGATTCGGCCCGTTCAAAAAAAATGGCGGTCGCACGCGACCGCCGAGATTCCACATAAGTATGGCCGAGCTTAGCCCAACTTTTCGGTGCTGCCTCCTGCGGCCCGAATCTTCTCTTCGGCACCACGGGAGAATCGATGGGCCTGAACGGTCAGCTTCTTGGTGAGATCGCCATCCCCCAGAATCTTGACGAGATCGAACCGGCCTTTGGCCAGACCTTTGGCCGTGAGTGTTTCGAGATTGACAGTATCGCCGCTCTCAAACCGCTCATCCAGCAGCCCAACATTGATCCCCAGGACCACGTCGGCGAAGGCCTTGTTGTTGAATCCCCGCTTGGCTACGACGCGGAACAGTGGCATCTGACCACCGGCGAATCCAAGGCGAGACGAATGTCCGCGACGGCTGCCAGCCCCTTTGTGGCCGCGTCCGCAAGTCTTGCCATGGCCTGAACCAACACCACGGCCAAGACGCTTGCGCTTCTTCCGCTTCGTTATTCCACGATGTACATCATCAAGAATCATTAGACTTCCACTCCACGCAAGCGAGCCACATCTTCGCGGCTCCGCAATTTCGACAGGGCGTCAAACGTCGCCTTCACCAGATTCACCGGGTTATTGGAACCACGGCTCTTGGTGAGAATATCCTTAATTCCGGCCAGTTCGACGACAGCACCGACCGTCGCCCCGGCAATCACCCCAGTACCAGGGGCGGCGGGCAGAAGCAGTACCTTGGAGGCACCAAACCGCCCTTCCACACGATGCGGAATTGTTGTTCCCTGCAGCGACACCGACATCAGACGACGGTTCGCCTGCTTAGTCGCCTTCTCCACGGCGTTGGGGACTTCCGTCCCTTTGCCGTAGCCGTAGCCGACACGACCCGCTTCATCGCCCACACATACCAATGCGGCGAAGCTGAATCGGCGTCCCCCCTTAACCACACAGGCACAGCGACGAATCTGCACTACGCGCTCGGGGGATTGATTTGGACTTGCTTTGGCTTCAGTAGCTGCTGCCACGTGATTAACTCCCAGTCACTCGATTCGCACCTGCACTCAAGTCGAACCAGAGTCTGTTGTACTCTTTAGAACTCAAGTCCCGCTTCACGTGCCGCATCGGCCAGTGCCGCTACGCGACCATGATACTTGTATGAACCGCGATCAAAACCAACCTGCTTGATCCCGGCGGCCAGCGCCCGTTCGGCAATTGCCTTCCCGACCCGAGCGGCAGCTTCCTTGTTGCCATGATACTTGCCTGCGCCTCCGAGCGACTTCTCCACCGTCGAGGCGGCGACCAACGTGCGTCCAGCGACATCATCGATAATCTGCACGTAGACGTGGTTGTTCGAACGGAACACCGACAACCGCAACCGACCGGCGGATCGAATCCGATTCCGCACATGGAACCGCCGTCGCTCGCGCTGCTTCTGCAATCGCTTCTGAAGTTTCATCTTTCTCAGCCTGTCAGCTGCCGGGCTGTATACCGGCAGTCCCTAATGGCGACCAACTCTGTACTAACTTCCGAATGCTTTACCAGCCTTACGACGAACAACTTCGCCCTGGTAGCGAATCCCCTTGCCCTTGTAAGGCTCGGGAGGCCGCACCCGGCGGATGTTGGCGGCGAACTGCCCACAGGCGTGCTTGCTCGCACTGCGAACCACGATCAGCGTTGGGCTGACCAATTGACACTCTACGCCATCGGGCACAGGCAACTTTACGATGTTCGCAAAGCCGACCTGCAGCGACAGCACATTGTTCGCCAACGTCGCTTGATAGCCGACCCCCTGAATTTCGAGCTTCTTCTCGAACGGAGTCTGCACTCCCTGCACCATGTTCGCGATGATGGCTCGCGTCAAGCCGTGCAAGGCGCGATTCTCACGCTCATCGTTGGGCCGCGTGACCACGATCTCTTTGGCGTCAGTATCGTAATCAACGGCCATGTTCGGATGATGTGCAAACGAAAGCTCCCCTTTGGGACCTTTGACGCTCACCACACCCGACTGGACGCCGACTTCGACTCCTGCCGCAACTGGTACCGGTTTTTTTCCAACCCTTGACATCGAACTATCCTGCTGCCTGTGCTGCTGGAGCGATATTTGACTTACCAGACCTCACACAGCAGTTCGCCACCGACGTTCTGCTGACGCGCTTCCCGGTTGCTCAACACACCCTTGTTCGTGGACAGGATGCTGATTCCCAATCCCTGCAACACGTTCGGCGTATCCTTCACGCCCGAGTACAACCGACGACCTGGTTTGCTCACGCGGCAAATGTGCTGAATCACCCGTTCGCCCGTGGGGCTGTACTTCAAGTTGACCCGCAACACATTCTGCGGTGGGGCTTCGACGATTTCGTAATCCCAAATGTACCCTTCACGCTGCAGCACCTGGGCAATCCCTTCCTTGAGCTTGGAATGAGGGATGTCCACGTACGGGCGTTCAATCAACAGGGCATTGCGAACGCGGGTGAGCATATCCGCAACTGGATCGGTCATCATCGAAATGATCCTCGTTTCGGCGGAACAAACCGCCACTT
The DNA here is from genome assembly GCA_020426425.1 of Planctomycetaceae bacterium. Lineage (GTDB taxonomy): Bacteria > Planctomycetota > Planctomycetia > Planctomycetales > Planctomycetaceae > JACKHO01. The sequence continues at coordinate 6,622 of JAGQQB010000188.1, forward strand.
CTTTGTCTGTAACTCACCACAGCACTCTGCGGTGGCAACCACTACCAGCTCGCCTTACGGGCACCCGGGACCAAACCTCGCAAGCACAGATCGCGGAAACAGATCCGGCAGACCTTGAACTTGCGGTACACGGCACGGGGACGACCGCACAGCTGGCACCGATGTTCGAGCCGGCTGCTGAACTTGGGCTTCCGAGCGGCTTTCGCGATTTTGGACTTACTGGCCATGGATTACTTACGTGTTGAACTGTATCTCTTGAATGTCGGCCGCTTAGTTCTTCCGGAACGGCATGCCGAAACCGTCCAGCAACAACCGACCTTCGGCATCGTTGCGGGCGGACGTGACGATGGTGATGTTCATCCCCTGGATGTTCTTCACCTTATCTGGATTCACCTCCGGGAACACCACCTGTTCCGTCAGACCGACACTGTAGTTCCCGTTGCCATCGAACGCCTTGGGGTTGATGCCACGGAAGTCGCGGACCCGCGGGAACACCAGAGTGATCAGGCGGTCGAGGAACTCATACATCCGCTGGCCGCGCAGCGTCACCGCACAACCGATCTTCATTCCTTCGCGGAGCTTGAAGTTCGCGAC
>JAGQQB010000018.1 GCA_020426425.1 Planctomycetaceae bacterium
AATTCGAGCCGACGGACACACCCCGATTATTCGTGGCTTCGCCTGGATGCAAGGGGAGCAAGACAGCAAGCATGAGGAGTCCGCCAGCAGTTACGCCGCGAATCTCGGCCAACTGCGCGATCGACTGGCTGCCGACCTCAACGTGCGACAGCTTCCGCTGGTCTTCGGTCAAGTATTGCCCTATCCCAAGCCACTGCCGAGATTTACCCACCGTGACCTGATCCGGCAGCAGATGGCTGCGGCAGATATGGACTCCAGCGCACCCCAAGCATTGCCACTGGCTCGCATGATTTCGACCGATGCCCTGACTCTCAAACCAGATACGGTCCACTACGACACTCGGGGGCAGTGGGAACTCGGACAACTGATGGCCCGTCGACTTCCACGCCCTTGACCCTACGAGAGTGTGCGAAAGCCGTCCAGCAAGGGACTGTCAAGCGAAAAAGTGATGCAAACCGGAGAACCCGACCAGTTTCCGGAAGTCAACGTCGAGATTCTTCTCCACACCCCGCAGGCCGGATATCATTGTTATGCATCGGGTGATTTACGTGACCGGGTGAGGCAACCTCCTTGCCCGACATGCATCCCCCTGATTCACTACTTCGCAAGACGCTCTGGCGCGCGTGTGCGTGAACGACTGTCTTGGCACAGAGAGCCTCTCGCATGGGTTGTGGGAGGGATTGTCATGAAGGGCAGTCAGCCAGAACCGGCAGCGCCAGTGGGCTGCTGGCACCTTCACAATAACGATCTGAGGTAACTCACCCATTTCTGACCAGCGACTCCGCGGTTGTTGAGTGAACCCCTGTCTGTGCGCCTTTGTCTGGCGGTCATTATGTCCACAGTCACCACGCTCCGAATTGCACCCCTCTCGGCAGACGAAGCCCTGGCCTTGTTTGGCCCGGGTGATCGTTACTTGCGCCGCGTGCGCGAAGTGCTGGGTGTGAGCATCGTTTTCCGTGAAGGGGCATTGCTCATCGAAGGACCAGGTGTCGCTGTGGAGAAAGCGCGCGAGGTGATTGATCAACTGCGTGGCGTCCTCGTCGCGCAGGGGAGCCTCACCGACGAAAGCGTAAAACAAATCTTGAGAATCGCCCCGGAAGTCGCAATTGGCGATTCCTCGCCGATTAACCTGTTCGAGAAAGCCCGCAGCATCCGCCCCCGCACCAAGGGGCAGGAACGCTATGTGGCTGCGATCAGGGAACATGATCTAACCTTTTGCTCCGGCCCCGCCGGTTGCGGTAAGACGTATCTCGCCGTGGCGATGGCGCTCAATGCGTTGCGGTCCGATCAGGTCCGCAAGATCGTGCTCGTCCGTCCGGCGGTCGAAGCGGGTGAGAAGATCGGCTTCCTGCCTGGCGATCTGCTCGCCAAAGTGAATCCATTCTTGCGTCCATTGCTCGATGCAATGAACGACATGCTCCCCTTCGAAGCGGTCCGCCGTTACATGGAAGGGGATGTCGTTGAGATCGTGCCGCTCGCGTTCATGCGTGGGCGCACGCTCAATGAGACGTTTGTCATTCTCGACGAAGCACAAAACACCACCGTGACCCAGATGAAGATGTTCCTCACCCGGATGGGGGAAGGTTCGAAAATCGTGGTGACCGGTGACGCAACGCAGTCCGATCTCCCGCCGGACGCCACCTCGGGACTGGCGGACGCGCTCCGTCGACTCCGCGAGATTGAAGGGATCGCCATGGTCACACTGACCGGGGCGGACATCGTGCGACATCGTCTTGTGCGCGAGATTGTTCAGGCGTACGAATCGCCCCAGCAGCGAGGCTCTCAGGGACCGAAATAGGATTCGCCGGAGTCCGAGGATCGCTCCTCGGCGATGGTTGAGTCGCGTGCCGCTTTCTGGTTGCTGTTGTTGATGGTTATGTTTGGTTTCGGTTCAAAACGATCGCGTGTGTCTCGTAGCGTCGCCCGCCGCGCGCCGGAGACCTTGCTGTGCAAGCTGCGCAATCTGAAGGACGATCAGGGACTCGTCAGTCGGCTTGGACTCACGCTGCTGGCGCTCATCTTGCTGACCATCGTCCTGCAAAGCTGGCGTGCCCCGTTCCCGTATCGCGAAGGGGACTCACCGGCGCACGGCATCGCGGCGAAGATCAGTTTTGAACGAGTCGATCCCGCCGAAACGCGCCGCGCGCGCGACCGCGCCGAGCAACAGGTTCCGCTCATCTTCCGCAATGACTCCACGATCCTCGATCCGCTGCCACAGGAGCTGAAGTCGGCCCTGGGAGAGATCGCGCAGGCGACGCAGATCTCGGAACTGAGTCCGCAAACACAACACGACTTCGGATTGATCCCCGCTTCCGCCTCGGGCGATGCTCAGCAACAACTCGCCCGCGAACGGTTTGGTGCCAGCGACGTGGAAGAACGCTTCACCGTATTGCGGGAGACCGTCGTCGGTCCCGACATGACGATGGCTCAGGGCCGTATTGTCGAGATGGTCGACGACTTCACCAAGTTCATCTCGCCCCTTCGGCAGCTTGGTGTGATCGACGTCGATGACATTCGGCGCCAACGCATCGAGTCGCGGGCCGCCATCGCAAACCCAGCCATCGATGCGGACCGATATTTGCTGATCACACCTGAAGGGGGGAGCACCGAAGAAGGTCAGCGGGTGCTCGTCTCGCAAGTGCGACTGGAACAGCAACTCAATGAAGCTGGCGCGCTCGGCAAGGCATGGCTCTCATATCCCAGTTTGAAAACCGAAATCCGCCCAGCGCTGTCGCACTGGCTAATGGCTCGCGTGCAACCAACGTTGCGCTACGATCAGTCGGCGACGAAGGCCGCCGTCGCCGCCGCACGGGACAGTATCCCTAATGTTCTGCAGGCGTACATCGTGGGGGACCTGCTCGTCCGCCCTGGGGAACGCATTGACGAAGAGGCACTTACGCTCCTGTGGGATGAATACGCCGCCGCCGAAGCCCCGATCACCTGGCAATCTCGACTGGGACGCATGTTGATCGTATTTACCATGGTGCTGGTGCTTGCGGGACTCAATGGTTTCTACATCGTTGCGAACGAACCTCGACTCTTTCGGGAGTGGAACCATCTGGTCGTCTTTCTCGGAGCAGTCGTGCTAACGGCGTTCTTCGCGCGACTGCTGTCGTTCGACCCCATGCGTGCCGAGATGATTCCGATCTTGGCGGCAGTATTGCTGTTGTCCATTGCATACAACCGCGTGTTCGCCGCTGTCACCGCGTTTTCGCTCTGCTTGATCTTTACACTTTCCACCAGCACGCGGTTCGACCATTTCATCGTCCTGCTGTCGACGTGTACGCTCGCGATCATCCCGCTCGACCGGGTCGCCTCGCGTACCACACTGGTGAAAGTCAGCTTTATCTCGGCGATCACTTATTTCGTGATGAGTCTGGGGATCTATGTCATCGAGTCGCAGTCGCTGGCCGAAGTCTTCGCGAACACGTCACTCATCTCCAGCAGCGCCAAAGGGGCGTTGCTGTGCCTCATTGCAGGTTATCTTGTGGCGGGAACATTGCCGTTCATCGAATCGACATTTGGCGTCGTCACCGACATGAGCCTGCTCGAGTTGAGCGATCCCTCGCATCCGCTGCTGCAGGAACTCGTCCGTTTGGCGCCTGGGACATACAACCACTCCGTCGCCGTAGCCAGCATTGCTGAGACGGCGGCCGAGCGAATTGGGGGCAACGACCTGCTGGTGCGTGTTGGTGCGTATTTTCATGACATCGGCAAGATGCTCAAGCCGAACTACTTTGTCGAGAACATGCAGGCGGGGACCGAGAGCCCGCACGAGCATCTCAATCCAGCGATGAGCACGTTGATCATTATTGGCCACGTAAAAGATGGCGTCGACCTGGCTGAACAGTACCGCTTACCCCGGGCGATCATCGACTTCATCGAGCAGCATCACGGCACGACGCTCGTTGAATACTTCTATCGCGAAGCGACCAAAATGGTCGAGTGCTCACCCGACCATCGCACCGATGCCGAAGAGTCCTCGTTTCGCTATCCCGGTCCCAAACCGCAAACCAAGGAGGCTGGGGTATTAATGATCGTCGATGCGTGCGAAAGCGCCTGTCGTACGTTGACGGAACCGACCCCCAAACGAATTGAATCGCTGGTTAGGTCCATCGTGATGCGCCGCATGACAGACGGCCAGTTTGACGAGTGCGACTTGAAGATGAAGGAACTGCATCAGATCGAAGAGTCGGTGGTGAAATCACTCATCGGGATCTATCACGGTCGCATCCGGTATCCTGAAGCCCGCGAATCCAAGGAGTCGCGTCCTGCCAACGCACCGGCCACAGCGACTCCCGCCGCCACAGAGAAGCAGTCCGAGCCGCAACCGGCGGAAGAGGTTAGGTCGGCGTAATGTTTGAGATCGAGATCAACAATCAGCAGTCGCTTCTGAGCATTGATGCTCCATCGATCCGTGAGCGGCTGACACAGACTCTTGGCGCCGAAGGCGTGTTTGCCGCCAACCTCAGTGTGGCGATCGTCGACGACGAATTGATTCACGCAGTCAATCGCGATCATCTCGAACACGATTATCCGACCGACGTCATCAGCTTCCTGTACGACGAAGCACAGACCCAGCCGCCATCCTCCGAATTTCGCGGGTCTGGAAAGTCACTCGATGGAGAACTCGTCATCAGCGCCGAAACCGCCATCCGTGAATCGGACTGTTTCGGCTGGAATGCCGAGGATGAACTGACGCTCTATCTCGTGCATGGTCTGCTGCATTTGTGTGGCTACGACGACTTGAGCGAGTCGGAACAAGCCGTCATGCGTCGCCGGGAACGCGCGATCTTGCAAATCTGGGGATTGGAACCACACTACGATGCGGCGGCTGGCAACGGAGATTCAGAGCAAACCAGTGAAGAAGCCGCGCTATGAGCGCGCTGGCGAACAATAAGGTAAACGTGGAGGCAACCGGCAACTTGTGATGGGTACGATCGTCAGCAGCGTCTGTTTTGCTGTCAGCCTGTATCTGGCGACTTCGGCGTATTCGCTGCGGAACTTCCTGCGCAGTCGTCTGGCCCAAGTTTGCCGGCAGAAGGGGAAGGATGATCGGTTCGGAGAAATCCTGCGCGAAGATGAGACGGCCCTTGTCAGCTGTGAACTGCTGTTCCTGGTCTCCCTGATCGGCATGGTCATCGGGGTTGTCAATCAGCCGGGCGGGGCCACGATGACTGCCGGGGATTGGACCTGGCGGCTCACGCTCCTGATCGCAGGCGCGTGGTCCTGCCTGCATGTCATCCCGTGGGCGATATCGCGGGCGGCAGGGGAATGGTTCCTGTTCTGGACCTGGCCCTGCACCCGGCTCCTCATTCCCCTTACTCTGCCAGTTCGCATTCTCGCTCGCTGGGCCGACACAATTTTCCACCGACTCGTGGGGCGCATGGATCCAGATGAAAACCTGGAAACACTGGCGGAAGAGATTCAGAGCGTGGTCGACGAAGGAGAACGCGAAGGTCTCCTCGAATCACGCGCTGGTCGTATGATTCATCGCCTGATGGAACTGCGGCAGGAAGATGTCCGGGCCATCATGACACCCCGCACTGATATTGAATTCATTTCGGTGGACGATTCGCTCGGCCAGGCGCGCATCGAACTGCTCGACGCCGGACACTCGCGCATCCCGGTGATCGAAGAAAACCTCGATGAAATCGTCGGCATCCTGTATGCCCGTGACCTGCTCGAAGAGATCGTCAAACAGGATCCTCGCGAACTACGAACCATTGTCCGTGAACCGTTCTACGTTCCGGAAACGATGACCATCGACATGCTGTTGGAGACGATGAAACTCCGGCGGCTGCATATGGCGATTGTGCTCGACGAATATGGCGGAACGACCGGACTGGTCACGCTTGAAGATATCCTGGAAGAGATCGTGGGCGACATTGCCGATGAGTTCGACGAGGACGAAGGGGACGAGATCCATGTCGTCGACAAGTTTACCATCCAGGTCGATGCCCGCATGCATCTGGATGAGCTGAACGATCGATTTGATCTCGAACTTCCCGAAGACGCTGACTTTGATTCCATTGGAGGATTCGTCTTTTTCGAACTCGGTCGCATTCCCAAGATTGGCGAATCATTCCGTTGGGGAAATGTGGCGATTACGGTGATGGAAGCGACGAATCGTCAGGTGCTGCGTTTGGAACTTAAGAGCGACACGCCCTGGCCCTCCAGTCAACTTCCTGAGGGCGTCCATGCCACCGGCGTTGAACCTCCAGTGCAGGGCCGACAGCTAGTTCCCAGCGAATCCGAACCCCCAGAGTCATCGTCGTAACCTGACAGGAACTCAACTGGACTGATGTCGGACGAACTTGAATCGCAGGACGATGCCATCATTGGCACCGCGTTTGCCTACTCGGTGATCTTCCTCGCGTTTGTGGGAGGAGGGGTTCTCGCGTACTTCGCAGTACGGCTTCTGCAATCCAGCGAACCTCCACCAGCCCCGTTGCCCGACGTTCCCCAGGCTCAACTGCGCGAGGAAACTCCGCTCGATCTGCCCACCCTGCCCTTCGTCGACATCACCGCGCAGGCGGGGATTACATTCCGGCATGAGAACGGAGCCCGGGGCGAAAAACTGCTTCCGGAAACGATGGGGGGCGGCTGCGCGTTCTTTGACTACGACAACGATGGCGATCCTGACCTGCTGCTGACCAACTCGCGCACATGGCGCTGGAGCGATGCAGCCGCAGACTCGCAGCCGACACTCGCATTCTACGAGAACGACGGACAGGGCCAGTTCCACGACGTCACGGCACAGGTCGGTTTGGGGATTTCCATGTACGGTCAGGGTGTGGCTGTCGGCGACTTCGACAACGACGGCGACACCGACATCTATCTCACTGGTGTCAGCGAACTCGAACATGCGGTTGACGGTGACGCGGCCCAAGCGCCGGGACCGCATCGGCTGTTCCGTAACGAAGGAGGTCAGTTCGTCGAGATCACCGAGTCCGCCGGCGTCGCTGGGGCGCTGGGGGACTGGGGAACCAGCTGCGGCTGGTTCGACTACGACCGTGACGGCGATCTGGACCTTTGGGTCTGTAACTATGTCGAGTGGAATCGCGAGTTCGATCTCGCGCAGGACTTTAGCCTTACCGGCGGAGCGCGCGCCTATGGGCGGCCACAAGTTTTTGGAGGGACCTTCTCGCGACTGTATCGCAACGACGGCGATGCGAAATTCACGGATGTTTCCGCAGAGGCGGGCATTCAGATTCGCAGTCCGACAACCAACAAGCCGCTCGGGAAATCACTCGGCGTCACCTTCGCGGACTTCGATGACGATGGCTGGCTCGACGTGATCGTCGCCAACGATACCGTGCAGAACTTCCTGTTTCGTAATCAGGGGAATGGCACATTTGTCGAGGAAGCAAAGTTGTGCGGCATCGCTTACGACATGGATGGCAACTCACGCGGGGCAATGGGCATCGATGTCGCCTGTCCGCGCGAAGAACTCGACTGTCATGCGGTCGCCATCGGGAATTTCGCCAACGAAATGACAGCGTTCTATGTTTCGCTCCCTGGCAGCATGCAGTTCGCTGATGAGGCGGTCGCGAATGGCCTCGGACCAAATACGCGGTTGTATCTCACGTTTGGCGTCTTCTTCGCCGACCTCGATCTCGATGGACGGCTCGATCTCGTGCATGCGAACGGACATCTGGAACAGGACATCGCGCAGGTGCAGCGCAGCCAGACGTATGAACAGTCGCCGCAACTCTTCTGGAACGCGGGGAGTGCCTCGCCGACGGAGTACATCCGGCTGACTGAAGAACGTATTGGTGCCGACTATGTGCGCCCCATGGTGGGACGCGGCGCCGCGCCGGCTGATATTGATGGCGACGGCGACCTCGACATCATCATCGCTGCGACCGGTGCCCAACCGCGACTGCTCCGCAATGATCAGGAGATGGACCGACACTGGGTGCGGGTCAAACTCGTCGGCAATGGCACGACCGTTCCCCGCGATCCGATTGGCGCCCGGATTGACTTCACTTTGAACGACGAACAAGTGCTGCGACGATTCGTCCGCCGAACGTGCAGCTATCTCTCGCAAGCCGAATTGCCGCTGACCGTCGGACTTGCCGGGCGGTCGGTGAAGTCGATGTCGATCCGCTGGCCGGATGGGACCGTGCAGCAGGTCGACAAAGTCCCAGTCGACAGGTCGTTGCTTATTGAGCAGACGCCATCAACTCCGCAGGCTGCGTCAACTGCTCTACCAAGGCCAGTAACTGCCGCGGACTGAACGGCTTTTTGAGCATGCAGGCAATGCCGAGTTGCGACTGCAGCCGCTGCTCGGAGAGTTCGAACGCTTTGGCGGTCAACAGAATCACCGGCACATCACGCAGCGCTGGTTGTTCCAACACCTCGCGGATCAGACCGAGACCGTCCAGCTTGGGCATTTGAAAATCGGTGATGATCAGCTCCGGATTCGGTCGCCGGGCCAATTCGCCTAGCGCGGACAGTCCGTCAGCACAAGCAACCACATTCCATCCCCGTTTTCGCAGCGTCAGCTCGATCAGTCGGGTGATGTGAGCATGGTCGTCACAAGCAAGAATCCAGGACATGATGGGCGCCCTCCAGCGCGTTGGGGCAGGAATACGGGGGCATTGAAGATCGTCCACGCCTGCCATGCGTTTTGTGGCAGGAACTTAGGCAACCAAACCGTACGTTGCAGATCGGAAACATCTGGCAGCAACTGGAGGTCTGGGGCGAGTCTGCGTGTCGTCCCCATGCGGTCACAAGCAGTCTGTCGACTGGGCCTGTTGTGCAGCGAGAAAGCTCGCACAGCTGCGTGATTGTCCGGCGGTCATCGAGTGTCAGTCGGGTGAACGTTCGTCGCCCTCAGCAAACCACTCGACCCGTTACTGGCGCTGGAATTGGCGTCAATCCAGCATGAGCGTCAGACATTTGGCACTGCCACCAGCCTTGATGAATTCGTCCAGTGGGATTCCAATTGGCGTGAAGCCCCGTTGTCGTAGAGCCTCGTGCAGGTGAGTGCAGCCAGCGTGCGTAAGGACGGTGTGTCCCAGGGCCACAGCGTTGCAGGCAAACTGTCGGGCTTCGTCATCGCAGACCGCGATCAAGTCATCGATTCGGGCCTGCAGGACACGCCGGCCGTAGTCATCGAACGCGGGCGGATAGTAGAGCGCCTGCCCCGGTCCCAGCGGACAAAAGCAGGTATCCAAGTGATAGAAGTATGGATCCACCAGTTCCAGCGGCAGAACTTCGCAATCCAGCATGCGGCCTAGTTCCTGCTGCCCGCGTGCATCGCTGCGAATGCGGTAGCCTGCGAACAGGGTTTCGCCGCAAAACAGGGCGTCTCCCGCGCCTTCAAAGCAATACGGTTCGGGAATGGTTTCCACAGAGTAACCGTGATCTCGAAACCAAGCGGCGGCGTGCGGAGTTTCCGGCTGTCGTTGTTGCGGACGAAACCGGGCCATAATCGCGCGACGACCGTATACTAGTGCGGCATTGGCGGTGAACACATAGTCTGGCAGACCGGGAACTGGTTCCAGTAGCTCCACCTGTGCCCCTGTCTTCTCAATGAGCTGACGCAGCGTCTGCCACTGCTCGATGGCCCGCGCCCGGTCGCTTTGACGCGAGCGACTCATCCAGGCATTGATTTCGTATTCAATGCCATAATAGTCGGGTGGGCACATCAGCACGCGAGACATCAGTCGACTCCCGGTCCAGAGGCCGTGCTGCCCTGTACTTCCAGCTGATCCAGCTCATCGATCAGTGCCCTCAGAAAAGGATCGACATCAGTGACGAGCCCCAAAGTCTGGAACGATCCTCGGTCTCCCAGCTTGATCACCGTTGAGGGATTAATATCTACACACACGACTTTCACCGAAGCTGGCAGCAGATTGCCAGTCGCGATGGAGTGCAGCGTGGTGGCGATCATCAAGCAGAAGTCGAGACCCGGAACTCGCCGACGCATTTCACCCTGGGCGCGAAGGGTATCAGTAATGACCTCCGGCAGCGGGCCATCGTCACGAATACTGCCAGCCAGCAGCACATCGACCCCCTGCCGCAGGCATTCATACATGATCCCTGACTGCAATACCCCCTGATCCACCGCCGCCTGCATGCCGCCTAATCGACGGATCGTGTTGATCGCACGCAGGTGATGTTCATGCCCCGCATCAACGGCTGCTCCATGGCCAAGATGCACTCCCAAACTGGTCTCAAAGAGTGCCTGTTCGATGTCGTGCGTTGCCAGAGCATTGCCCGCAAACAGATGCTGAACGTAGCCGCGACGGATCAGTTCGCACACGTATTTCCCACTACCGGTGTGGACGATGGCCGGGCCGCCCACCAGCAGTACGTTTCCCTGACGTTGTCGCAACTGAAACAGATCCTGGGCAATCTGTCGGATGATCAACCCCTTCGGCTTTTCCGTAGAGACCGACGATGACATGAATTCGAAGGCCGGTCCTCCGACCGATCGATCCAGCGGGACGACCTTGACCCCTGCATGCCCCACGACGATCAAGTCGCCAGTGCGAACTTCTGTCATGGGAATGCACCGCGCCTGCCGCTGTGCCGGATCGACCAGGATGCCACAGTCCATTTCCTGCAGTTCCACATCAATCCAGTCATGATCCAACCGCACCTGCGTGTGCTGATTCGTGGTGCTGTAGAATCCTTCCGGAAACGCGCCACTGAGATCGGCGGGAACGAACTGACAGTCCTGCGTATGCAGCGAGACGGCCCCGTGATCACTGATCTGGTGCAGAATCTCCTGCAGTTGCGTTTCACTCTCCGCCTGCACTTCAATCAAAGCGCGGCTTGAGTCTTTGCGTGTGCGCCCGATGCGAATGTCCGGAATCCGATAAGTCCCTCCACACTCCGTAATGAGATCCAAGACCTTCGGCAGCAGCAGGCTGTCGATGATATGCCCTGAGAGCTCGACCGTTTCGTTAAAGGTTCGTTGTGTAGTTTCCATCAGCGGCCTCCTTCGAGGAATCATACGTGCGCAGACAGCGTGGGGGAACAGGGCCGCATGGGGGCGTCTAATGCATGGTGGTCGTACCGTGCAACTTGGAGGCGGCGCCCATCGGTCAGACACGCCCGGGTCGCAAGTGTGTTGTCTGTGCGATTGACGCAGCCCCCGGCAACCCGGACAATCTCCAAACGAGATTCGAAGTGGGATTTGCAGGAATCGATCGGTCCATGCGTACTGCTGTGATTTGTTGTGGCTGGCTACTGGGCTGCCTTCTCTTGGGAGGCTGTGGTGGGGCAGAGTACGAAGCACGGCTGCAGCGGTCGAAGGAACTGTACGAGTATCTGCAGTTGCTGGATCAAAGCTTGGCAATGCCCGCCTGGAATCGCGCAGATATTGGGACGGCCCTTCGGGTGCCCCTCCCGTTTCGTCAAACCATGGCCGCGCCTGTCCCGGAGCAGGACGAAGACGGAAACCCGTTGCCCATCGTCGACGATCCGCGCCAGCCGCATGTACTCGGGGTCGATCTCCCTGGTCTGGTCGAAGCGTGGCAAGGGGAATTACCGGGAGCACCGGGTGAACTGGCAGAAGCACGCTTGTACATCTGCAGCAATCATCAGCGGTACTTGAATCTCGGACCGAATACTCCCGCCCCCGAAGAATTCCTCCGCGATCTCGAAATCGCCCTGCAGGCTGGCTTTGGTGTGATGGTTCCCGAAGGGGAATCGCAAACTCCCGCCGACAACGTCCGCTACCGCCACATCTCGCCCGCCCGTTCAAGCAACCACAGTCAGTACACCACACCGCGCGACTTCACCGCCATTCGATTCGTGCCGTCAGAACCACTCGGCGGACAAGATGTGGAAGGGATGTACTTCGGACATCAGGCGGGCAAAGTCCAGGTGGGGATCATCTGTCTGCTGCCCCGCAACACGGGAGCCCAGTTTCGCGACCGCTTGAACCTCGCCTTGGGCACCCTGATCGTCTCCCCGGAAGCACCGCGACCACGCAAGAGCCAGCCGGGTGTCCCCGGTGGCGGCGGTGGTGGCGTTTCGAATCCTGGCTTCTAGAGACACTGCCGCCACCTGACTCGCGTCCAACAATTGTGATCGCGACGGTTTTGACGCCTCGGGAGACCAGAGCGGAAATACTGGCAAGCGCAGCGTGCAATCGCCGATGCAGGCAAACGTCCCCATCTGTTCCTCTCGCCTGCCTGTCGTGTCTAACGGTTCTCCAACATCGATGTCCGCGACACCAGCGCCGCATCCCGGCGCAGCGTTTCTGGCATGTGCGGGCATGTTGATCGCCGTCGGGACGTTAATGGTCTACAGCGCCAGCATCACCGCGCGGCCGACTGAAGCGGAACAGATCTACCTGTCGCGGCACTTGAGTTTCCTGGCACTGTCACTCGCGGCGGGGGGGATCGCGGCTCACCTCTCCTCGGAGTTCTGGGAACGCTGGGCACCTCGACTGTTTCTGCTCACCATCGCATTGCTGATTGGCGTGCTGCTGCCCGGGATCGGAACACAAGTGAATGGCGCGCAGCGCTGGATTCGCTTGGGCGTCCTGTCGATTCAGCCTTCAGAGACGGCCAAGCTCACGCTGACGCTGCTGCTGGCCCGACTGCTGACGCGGTCAACAACGTCCGATTACAGTCCCGTCGAACGCCGTTTGTTCATCCTCTTTCCGGTCGCCATCTCCGCGATGCTCGTATTGATCGAACCCGACCTGGGGACGACGGTCTTCCTGCTGCTCACCGCCACACTCGTGTTGTTCTACAGCGGTTGGCCACTGCGGGAGTTTCTCATCGCCGGAGCGATGGCGGTTCCAGCGGCAGCGGCGCTGTTTGTGTTGCGGCCCTACCAGTGGCGACGTATTGAAGGCTTCATCGCCGCCTGGACCGAGCCTGAATCTGCGCCGTATCAGGTACGGCAATCACTCACCACGCTTGGCGTCGGCGGCTTCTGGGGGATGGGTCTCGGCGAAGGCTGGCAGAAACTGAGCTTCCTCCCCGAAGCGAACACCGACTTCGTCTTCGCCGTGATCGGCGAAGAACTTGGGCTACTGGGGACCTTGAGCGTCGTCGTCCTGTGGGGCGGATTGCTGTACTTTGGAGGACAACTCATTCAACGCGCCCCAACCGGCAGCTTCCAAAAGACAGTCGCCGCAACGCTGCTCACACAATTGGCACTGCAGGCAATCATCAACGTCGGCGTCGTCACCGCGATGCTACCACCCAAAGGGATCTCGCACCCTTTCATCAGCTATGGAGGCAGCAGCCTGCTCGTCAGCTGCGTGGCGGTCGGACTGATCATCAGCATGACATCGGTCCCGCACTCCGTCACCGCCAGCCAAGAGTTCGGCGACGAAGCCGAAGCAGCCTCTCAGCAAGCCGCACTCACGGCAGCAGCGTAGTGTATATCGACCCTGTCGGCAGGGTGTCTGCGGCGCACCGCCGTGTTCGTTCCTCCTCAGTTCTCACAGAGGCACGAAGCCACAGAGACTTGATACGGCCCCAGATCCTGATTGAGCAGACCGCTCTGTCGACGATCAACGTGCCGATCTCGTGCTCATGCCTCTCCGTGACTCTGCGGCTACGTGAGATCTTCTGTCCAACCCTCGGGTGCGGCCACCGGTTGCTCAGATGCACCCTTTCGGCTCCAAGCAAGATGTGCGGCTATTTTTTCCGCCGAGGTTGCCTTAGACTTGGAGGCATCCAGTTTGCCTGATTCGACCGTCTCTGTACCGGAGCATTTCCATGTCCTCCACCCGTCGTGAGTTTCTGTTGACCGCATCGGCCGTCGCGGTCGGTTCCACCTTGGGAGTTGCCCCGATGACGATGGCGGCGGAACGAGCCCGCGTAAATAAAGGCCGCATCTTCTCTGCCAACAAAGGAGGTGGCATTGGCGGGAACAAGGAGCAGATGGTCGCGCGACTGAAGGAGTTCAAGGCGCTCGGTTACGATGGGATTGAAGGGGGCATCCCGGGCATTCCCGATTTACAGGCACTGAAAGAAGCAATTTCAGAAGTCGACTTTCCGGTCCATGGCGTCGTCGATGGAGTTCACTGGAAGGATCGGCTTTCATCGCCGGACCCAGCCGTCCGCGAGAAGGGGCGCGAAGCACTCGTACAGGCGATTGAAGGCTGCCGCGAGATTGGTGGCTCGGCGGTGCTGCTGGTTCCAGGTCGCGTCACCGGCGATGACGAGAATCACGACCATGTCTGGCAGCGGTCGATCGAAGAGATCCGCAAAGTGCTGCCGGTGGCCGAAAAGCACAAGATGTATGTGCTCATCGAAAACGTCTGGAACGGCTTTTGTGAAACGCCGGAACAGTTGCGGGACTACATCGACGAAATCGAGAGCGAATGGGTTGGCTCGTACTTCGATATCGGCAACGTGCGCAAGTTCGGCAAGCCGGAAGACTGGATCCGCATGCTCGGCAAGCGGATCGTCAAACTGGATGTGAAAGACTGGGGCAAGGAGAACGGCTTCTGTCGGCTGGGCGAAGGAGACGTCGACTGGCCAGCGGTGCGTGAAGCACTGGCCGAGATTGAATACACCGGCTGGGCCACCCGGGAAGGGGGCGACAAGTCGCATGAAGATACAGTGCAATTGATGAACGAGCTGCTCGATCTGTAGGTCTGGCAGGCTCAACTCGGCCAATTGGCGGTCTACGACGGCAGGTTGAACGCCCACAGGGACCGCTCGCGCGGTCCCTTTTTTCGTGGAATCTGAATCTTCGAGTGAACTTTCTGGAACTTCTGTTGCTCAGCGGATATCAAAGGACTCACGTCGCATCACGTCCTCCTGTCGACTCCGGCCAATCGCGCGACGCACTGACCATTTCATTCCTGCACACCAGGCGAAGCAATGAACCGTCCACTTCCCATCCGACTGATGGCCTGTGCCATCGTGCTGATTCCCGGACTTTGGTACGCCATGGCTGCTGAACCAACCTCATTGACCGACCTGCGAGCGGCGGCGAAGAAGAACCTCGACGCTGGGAACTTCCGCGACGCTATGGAGCAGTATCAGAGGCTGGTCCAGGGCAGTGAAAACGGCGGGCAATCGCTGGGTAATGATCTCGAACAGGCATGGCAATGCCTGAATCGGCTGCAGCGTCAGAATGAGCAGGATGAGTTGCTGGCGTCGGCAATCAAAGCCCACCCGAATGATCCCCACGTCTACTGGAAAGCGGCGACGCTGCTGGGGCAGAGCGTGCATTACGGCTTCGTTGTGGCCGGCGAGTTTCAGCGCGGCAATCAGCGCGGTGGGGGCGAGTACGTGCAGAGCATGGAACGCGATCGTGTGCAGGCGCTGGGCTGGATGCAAACAGCCATACCTCTCGCCGAAGAACATCTAGCCGGCGGGGAACTCGCGAATTTCTGGCAATCGTTCGCCCACATGCTGCTGATGCATCGCGATGGACAGCAGGCATGGCAACTGCAGCAACTGACAAATGTCAACGAACTGCCCGACTACGAACAGGGATACCATTGGCGCGGTGGTTCCAGCGGCAAAGGTGCGGCGGTCGACGCCGAGGGCAATCCGGTCTATCACTCCGTTCCCACTTCATTTGCCGAGGCCACAAGCGATGGTCAGCGCTGGCGGTACTGCCTGGAACATGCGGCCTTGGCCGACACAGGTCGTCGCCCATCGATTGACCTGCAATTCGCTCAATTCCTGCAAGGTCAGTTTGGCGTGCAGACGTTGCAGCAATGGGGCATCGTGCTTCCGCGAGTCGACGACGCTGACAGCGAGGAGCACGACGCCGCGACGAGCATCGTCTCTCTCAAAACCCTCAGTGACAACGAAACCATTGCCCGGCTCGCCAACGGAGTGAAGCGATTCACACTCCCAGATGAATTCAATTACATCCTGATCTACCAGCGACTCGCCGCGCAAGGCAGCGCTGTGGAAGATAACGCGCAGCAGCAACTCGCAGGGATCTACGAAAATCGGCAGCAGTACGAACAGGCGGCCAAGTGGCGACGGACAAACCTCGACCGCTTCGGCAAGAACGATGGCGGCTGGCGAAAACAGCGACTCGATCAAATCGTCAAGAATTGGGGACAGTTTGAGCCAGTCATGACGCAGCCAGCCGGAGCTGGGGCAACTGTGGAATACCGGTTCCGCAACGGCAGCGAAGTCAAGTTCGAAGCCCATGCCATCAAGATTCCCCAACTACTCGAAGATGTCAAAGCCTATCTGAAGTCGAATCCGCAACAGCTCAACTGGCAGCAACTGCAGATCGACAACATCGGGTACCGCATCGTCCAAGAGAACGCGGAGAAGTACCTGGGCGCCAAAGTGGCGGACTGGTCACTCGAACTCAAGCCCCGTCCTGGCCATTACGATCGCCGAATTACCGTCAACACGCCGCTGCAGACAGCTGGCGCGTATCTGGTTACCGCCAAAATGCAGGATGGCAACGTCAGCCGCATCATTCTCTGGCTCGATGACACCGCGATCACCAAGAAGCAGCTGAATAATCAGGGCATGTACTACATCGCCGATTCTGTCAGCGGCAAACCGATCGAGCATGCGAACGTTGAGTTCTTCGGCTGGCGGAACGAACGGGTGCCCAACACCAAGCGAGATTTCCGGACCATCACCCGCAACTTCGCCGAGTTCACCGATGAAAACGGCATGGTGTTCCTGGATCCCAAGCGGCAGGAGCAGAACTTCCAGTGGCTCGTCATTGCCCGTACCGAGCAGGGTCGGTTCGCGCACCTGGGGTTCTCCGGCGTGTGGTATGGCCGGTATCAACGCCAGGACTTCCAGCAGCAGAAGATCTACACCGTGACTGATCGTCCGGTGTACCGTCCTGACCAGAAAGTGCAGTTCAAGTTTTGGGCGGTGACGGCAAAGTACGATGCCAAAGAGCAAAGCCCCTGGGCCGGGAAGAAGTTCGAGGTCCGCATCCACGATCCTCAAGGCACCGAGGTGCTTAAGCAAACGCTCACCGCAGACGAATACGGCGGATTCTCCAGCGAGTTCAGCCTTCCCGAAGATGCGAAGCTCGGTGTGTATTCACTGAATGCGACGCTGCCGAACGTCCTCTCCGGGGGCGGTAATTTCCGGGTCGAGGAATACAAGAAGCCGGAATTCGAAGTCACCATCGATGCTCCGACCGAACCGGTCAAACTGGGCGATCAAGTGACTGCGACAATTCGCGCGAAGTACTACTTTGGTGCTCCGGTGCAGAATGCAAAGGTGTCGTTCAAGGTCGAACGGTCCTCGCACGAAACGCGGTGGTATCCCGCCATGCCTTGGGACTGGCTGTATGGCGATGGTTACTGGTGGTACGCCGCCGACTACGACTGGTACCCCGGCTTCCGTCACTGGGGCTGCATCGCTCCGCGCCCACATTGGATTCACTGGAACCCTGAGCCGCCGGAACTGGTGCTCGATCAGGAAGTCGAGATTGGCGAAGATGGAACTGTCGAAGTCCAGATCGACACCGCCCTCGCCAAGGCACTGCATGGAGATCAAGACCACGAATACAAAATCACCGCCGAAGTGACCGATGCCTCACGCCGCACCATCGTTGGCA
>JAGQQB010000189.1 GCA_020426425.1 Planctomycetaceae bacterium
GGAAGTCGTTGGCTAGGTATGCCTATTTCGCAGTGGCATTCGATGAATCGGGTGCCGCTCGTACTGCCAGTGCCGGCAATGTGCCGACGGCGAAGCGTTCCCACAACCCACCGTTGACCGCTTCCGGCACCTGCGCAACGTTGCTGCCGAGAAATCTCACTGACCAAATTTACCAGGAACAGATACTGTGTCACTCGACATCTATGGCGTGGGGAATGCCCTCGTCGACATTCAGGCGCATGTTTCCGATCAGGCGCTGACTGAACTCGAATACGCCAAGGGCATCATGACCCTGGTTGAGGAAGACGCCCAGGAGCAGGTGCTCGCGAAGCTCCGCAATGTCGATGTGAATCGCTGTGCGGGTGGGTCGGCGGCCAACACGATCATGGGGATCGCGGACTTCGGTGGGAAGGCCGCTTACGTTGGCAAAACCGCTGCCGACAGCGTGGGCGAGTTCTTCCTCAAGGACATGCGGAAGCTCGGTGTTCGCATTGAGGTCCCACCAGCGACGTCCGGACAAACCGGCACCTGCGTGGTGCTCATCACCGACGACGCGCAGCGGACGATGCTCACGCACCTCGGAGTATCGGCAACCCTGGGTCCAGATGACATTGATGAGGAGGAGATCCGCCAGGCGAAATACGTGTACGTCGAGGGCTATTTGTTTGCAGGCGAACCGACTCGCAGCGCAGCCCTGCGCGCAATTGAAGTCGCCAAGAAGCACGACGTCAAAGTCGCCTTCACGGTTTCGGATCCATTCCTGATTCAGTACCACCGCGACGAATTCAGGTCGCTGATTGAAGGGCCGGTCGATCTGCTGTTCTGCAACCTTGAAGAAGCCCGCGCGCTGACCGGTCAACATGATGCGGTCGCCTGTGCGCAGGAAATCCATTGTCATGCCGAAAATGTCGCGCTGACCCTCGGCGGTGATGGCTCGCTGCTGATGCATGAAGGCGAAACGATCCCCATTGAAGGGGTCGAAGTCAAAGCGATCGACACCACCGGCGCTGGGGACATGTATGCCGCTGGGATTTTGTATGGGATCACCAATGGCCTCACCTGGAAGCAGGCGGGACACCTCGCCTCGCATGCCGCCGCCCGGATCGTCGGACAACTTGGGGCGCGACTCAAGCAGCGGTTCACCCCGGAAGAGATCTCCGAGTTGTTGGATTAATCCATGTCTCAAATCGGCCTGATCCGATACGGCGTTGTTCCGGAAGTTGCCCGTTGCGAGTTGCGGGATGATGCGACGCTCCAACGCGGCGAACAACTCGTCGCGGAAACGCATCGTGGCCCAATGCTGGCCACGCTGTTGGAAGTCATTCGACCATCGTCAGAACCCGGTGCATCACCGCCATCGGCCGGGTTTCAGATGCTCCGCGTCGCTACGCCAGACGACCAGCGGCAACATGCCCAGTTGCGTGATCGCTGTTCGGAGACGTGCGATGCCTGGGACGCCCGCATCCAGCAGTGGCAACTCGATCTGCAACTGCTCGACTGCGAGTACACGCTTGATGGTGAGAAACTGATCCTGTACGTCCTCAACGAGCGCGGACCGGAATGTACGCGTTTAGCAATTCAAGCGGCGGCGGCAGGCTTCGGCTTGATCGAAGTGCAACCGGTCGATGCCGCTGGCATCGTATCGCAGCCGCTCATGGACTCTGGTGGTGGCTGTGGCACTGGTGGTTGTGGTTGCAGCCACTGACGGTCACGCGTTCACAACGGTATTAGGTCGTGTAGTCGGCGTTTAGGCGTACGTACTCAGCGGTCAAATCACTGGTCCAAAAAGTGGCCTCTGCTTCGCCGAGGATGAATTTCAACTGAATCAGGACTTCGCCCGTGCGCATCGACTGTGAAACCGTCGCTTCGTCAAACTCAACAGGTCGGCCTGATTCGTAGAGTGATGTCCCATTCACAATCAGCGAGCAATCCTGCTCAGAAAATGGGATGCCTGCGTACCCTGCCGCTGAGACGATCCGGCCCCAGTTAGGATCGTTTCCGGTAATGGCTGTCTTCACCAGTGGACTGTCGGCGACCGTCTTGGCAATGCGGACGGCATCTTCCCGCGTGGCGAGTCCTGAGACTTCGATGGTGACAAAGTGCTCGGCCCCTTCGGCGTCGCGGATGATCTTCTGCGAGAGGTCGTAGCAGACATCGTCCACGGCTTGTTGCAGCAGTGCCAGATCGCTCTCGGCCCGCACCTCCACGTCGCTGGCTCCGTTGGCCAGCAGCAATACAGTGTCGCTCGTGCTCATGTGCCCATCGACGCTGATGCAGTTGAAGCTGCGGTCGACCGCATGCCGCAACAGTTGATCCGCCTGCGCGGCGGTGAGCGCGGCGTCGGTCATCAGCACTGCGAGCATGGTCCCCATGTTGGGAGCAATCATCGCCGCTCCTTTGGCCGCACCAGCGACCGCGACCGACTTCCCATGCAGCTGGACCTCGACAGCATGCTGCTTGGGCACGGTGTCGGTCGTCATCATGCCCCGTGCCGCGCGCTGAAAGGCGGTCGGATTGTTGGCCAGCGCTGAGTACGCCTGTGGAATGCCGGAGCGGATTTTCTCTAGCGGCAGGAAATGACCAATGACCCCGGTCGAACAGACGAGAATCTGTTCCCCATCGCAGCCAAGCAGATCGGCAACGGCGGATGTCATCGCCCGGGCGTCGTCTTGACCACGTTGACCGGTGCAGGCATTTGAATTGCCGGAGTTCAGGACGACGCCCAGAATCTGATCACTCGGCACGCGACTCCTGGACACGATGACCGGCGCCCCAACGACCCGGTTCGTCGTGAAGACCCCCGCAGCCGTACAAGGGCGATCAGAAACAAACAGCGATAGATCCAGAGCATTCGCCGCAACCTTGATGCCGCAGGAGACACCGGCAGCCTGAAAACCTTGTGGAAGAGTGGGAGAAGTCATACTGAGGGCATCCTGCGAAGTATTGTGTGTGAGTGAGCGGAGACGCCGCGTGTCATCGCACGTTGATCGTCGAACTGCAAGTCAGACACCGCTGCCGCGAATCGGTTCCCGCACGAGAGGAAATCTGCCTCATTGTCGTGGATCGCTCTGCGATCCAACGCCATCAGTCGAATGACTATCGACTCTTGGTCACCAGTTGCAGCCGAACTCCCTTGAACTCCAACGCGGCCGATCCGGCGTCTGTCGGCAACGTGAACCGCAACCGCTGTTCCCCCTGCTCGAAACTCAACTCCCCGAGTTCCGCGACTGGCCACGAACGTGAGTTATACCTGGCGCGCCCTCGTTCATCGCGATGTGGCAACTCGATCACCTCGGGAGTCGCAGCTGAAATGTCGATGGCACTCTGCTGCTCGCCACACTGAACAGAGAGCGTCACCGGCTCCGGGCATCCGTACAGCAGCTGCAACTGATATGTCCCTGCCGTGACCACCTCCAGATCAAACGTGACCGACTCACCGGCCCGCCAATTGACCAGCCAGTCATGTGCAAACCCCGGTCCTGAATGGAAATGTTGCTTCCCATCGAAGCTCGCCTGTGGAGCATTCAGCAGCACGGGATTCTCTTCGGCATGGCCGATTTGTATCGGCAGTCGCCGCAGTCCCGCATTGGAGATGTCATCGATCCACGCCTCGTATTGTGCGGCCAGTTCGGTGACGACCGCTGGCTCGTCGCTGGCGATGTCTTGCTTCTCGCCAGGATCGGACAGCATATCGTACAGCTGCCAGGGGGGAGCCGAGCCATCATTTCGGCGCGCTGATGAACCTCCCTGCGGCCCTTTGATCTCGCGAACCAGTCGATACTTGGGTGTCCGCACGGCGCCGGGGTATCGATTCGATTCATCGATCGGATTATGTGTGAACAGCGTACGCTCGGGCCAATCATTGGTCTTGCCCACTAGCAGCGGCACGAGACTGACCCCATCGAGCGGCAGGCCCACCGGTCGCTCCACGCCGCACAGATCCATCAACGTCGGCAAGATGTCAATGTGCGACGCCAACTGCGTCACGGTCCGCGGCGTTCTCAGTCTCGCAGGCCAGCGGACGAACAAGGGCACGCGACTTCCGCCTTCATGCACACTCGTCTTGCCGCCTCGCATGCCTGCATTAAACAACTTCACGCCAGCGGTCCCACCGTTGTCGGTCAGGAACAGCACGATGGTGTTCTCAGCCAGCTTCAGACGATGAAGCTCGCCGAGCAGTCGGCCGACGTTGTCGTCGATGTTCTCACACATCCCCCAGAACGCGGCGACATTGGGATCGAGACCTTGCTTTTCAAAGCGTTCGTAGTATTTGTCAGGCACCTGATACGGCGAGTGCGGCGCATTGTACGCCAAGTAACACAGAAATGGTTCCTCCTTGTGCGCGCGAATGAACTCCAACGCTGCAGCGGTCAGAACATCGGTGATGTAGCCCTCCGTCGCAACAGGCCCTGATCCATGGAGAAGTTCGGTGTTGAAGTAATTGTTGATGTGACCGTTGTGGAATCCGAAGAACTCATCAAACCCCTGACCTGGTGGGGTGTAAGGATACTGCTCTCCGTTGTGCCATTTCCCAATGCAGGCTGTCGCATAACCGGCGGACTGGAACACCTCCCCAAACGTCACCTCCTCGGCCCGCATCGTTTCCTTGTTGTGCGTGACGCCATAGGTCCCGGTCCGCAAAGGATAGCGCCCCGTGAGCAATGCCGCCCGTGTTGGAGCGCAGAAGGAGTTCACATAGAACCGCTCGAACTGCACGCCCGACGTTCCCAGTTCGTCCAGATGCGGAGTCTTCACGTAGGGATTGCCATGCAGGCTCAGATCGCCGTACCCCTGATCATCCGTCATGATCAGCAACACGTTGGGTCGGCGCGAGAGTTCCGCGCCGCAGGTTATGCGCAAGGAACTGCTCTGCACCCCAAGCAACGCGACGACCACCAGCAACGCCTTGGCGAAAATTCGTTGCCCGGCCCGTTGGACGTCAGTCATCGCACATACTCGGCAAGACACGGATTGATGTCCCATCACAGCCTCCACGCTGCATACCTGCAGTTCACACTTGTCAAGAATTCCGCATTGCACTTGCAGCAGAGTATGCCCTCCATCGCCAGTCGCCAAGGGAGAGGGCGACTGGCGGGTCCGTCTAACAGATGGCGTCCGCACCCGGCCGCAGGTTCTCGATGCTCAACGAACTGGCTCGCGTGCGAGCTTTCGCTAAGATGCAGTCGAGTCCAACAACACACTCGGTCAGCTTCTTCCACCTACTGCCGTTGAGCCCTGTCATGGAACCGTTTCGTTATCGCGATGGCGAACTGTATTGCGAAGAGGTCCGCATCGCCGATCTGGCCCACGAGTATGGGACCCCCCTGTGGGTCTATTCGTCCGCGAAGCTCCTGCATGAGTATCGGGCCATTCAGGAGGCGTTCGCCGAAGTCGATCCGGTCATTTGCTACTCGGTGAAGTCGAACTCGAACCTCAGTATTCTCAAGCTGCTCAACTCAGCGGGTTGCAGCTTCGATGTCGTTAGCGGCGGCGAACTATACCGCGTACAAAAGGCTGGGGCCGATACCACCCGGGTGGTGTTCGCTGGCGTCGGCAAGACCGATGCCGAACTGCGACAGGCGCTCGAGCAGAACATCCTGATGTTCAACGTCGAATCGGAGGCGGAACTCGATGCGATCTCGCGCATCGCCGCGTCGATGAACCGCGTGGCCCCGGTCGCGCTGCGACTCAATCCCGACATTGATGGCAAGACGCACGCCAAGACGACGACGGGCAAGAAGGGCAACAAGTTCGGGATGGACATCGAACGGCACAATCAACTCGCCAACAAGGTGCTTAACGATCCGCACCTGGAATTGCGTGGGATTCACATGCATCTTGGATCCCCCATCAACACCACCGAGCCATACGAGGCTGCCGCCCGCAAGGCGTTGGATGTGGTCTCCGCGCTCCGATCGCAGGGGCATCAGACGAACTGGATTAACCTCGGCGGCGGCTTCGGACTGAACTATCGCGGTACAGAAGCTCCACCAGCGGCGGAATACGCCCAGGTCATTCTCCCGTTTATCAAGCAGGCGGAGTGTCGGCTCGCGCTTGAACCAGGGCGATCGATTTCCGGCAATGCCGGCGCACTGATCAGTGAAGTAATCTTCACCAAGCGTGAAGGAGGTAAACTGTTCGTCATCCAGGATGCGGCGATGAACGACCTCGTCCGCCCGGCGATGTACGACTCGTTCCATCGTCTCTGGCCCGTGAAACCAACGGTGAAGCCGCCGCAGGATTACGAGGCCGAAATCCCCGGCTGCGAGGCAACCGATGTTGTCGGCCCCATTTGCGAGTCGGGTGACTACCTTGCCAAAGGTCGGTACCTCCCGCCAATGCAACGGGGCGATTTGCTGTGCACCTTCAGCGCTGGGGCATACGGCACCGCGATGAGCAGCAACTACAACAGCCGACCCCGCGGGGCGGAGGTCCTCGTTGACGGAACCCAGGTGCGTTTGATTCGCAAGCGGGAAACCTATGCCGATCTCGTTGCCGGAGAACTCTTCGCCGTGGCGTCCTCGGTTGCCGACCCCGCTCCCACCGATGAAGCGTGACTGGCCCAATTCGGCGTCCGGTCTATAAACACTCAGGGATCAGCGACTGATCCATAACCTGAAGAGTTGAAGACGGAACACCCGAACCACGACTCACAGCCGTGGAACCGGTTCTGAGTCTCACCCTCTAAACTCTCCCCTCACACCTCGAACCCCACAGAGCCATGTCCGACGTACAACAGCAAATCATCGAAGAACTCAAAGTCGCCTACTGGATGGAGATGGAAACGGTGATGAACTACATCTCCAACTCCATCAACCTGGACGGTGTCCGGGCAGAAGAGATCAAGAAGTCGCTCGAAGCCGACATCACCGCTGAGTTGGGACACGCCCAGACCATCGCCCGTCGCATCAAGACTGTTGGCGGCATCGTCCCGGGCAGTGCTCAGTTCAAGGCGGCCCAAACAAGCCTGCAACCACCAGCCAAGCAGACCGACGTGGTCGCAGTGATCAAAGGGGTCATCGCCGCCGAAGAGAACGCCATCGGTCAGTACAACAAGATCATCAAGTTG
>JAGQQB010000190.1 GCA_020426425.1 Planctomycetaceae bacterium
TCCAGATGCATGGCCTCAGCGGGATGCAATGTGATCGCCTGAAGAGTCTGCAGTTCCGTCAATCCACCACGATGCGCAATCGCCGCAGTCCGCAGCAACAGGCGGCTTTCGGTGATGGGATCGTCCGTATTGATGAGCACCTTCGCTCCTGCGGCGGCCAGTTCCGCGCCACACTCTTCAATCAGGTCGACCACTTCCGCTTTGCCGCCGGGGCTGTCGATGATCGTCATTGAGACCGGCACATTGCGACGAGCGATTTCATCCAGCACCTTGTACGCTTCGGTCCCGTGTTGAATCACCAATTCGAAACCGAATTCATCCCGCAGGCGGAGGACCGTGAGGATGTCGTCAGCCCGGTGAGTATGGAAATGAACCGTGCGGCGACCTTCGAGCACTTCGATCAGCGGTTCGAGCATTAAATCTCGCTCTGGTGGTGTAGGCGCCGCCGCGTCGGCATCGGCCTCATACTCCGCAAGCTTCTGCTGATACGTCGTCCACTTCTGTTGATAGTTCCGGGCCTTAATGAACTCGCTGCGCTGCAGGGCAGCAACTTTCATGCGGGTGCCGGGAGCTTCGCCCTTGCTGCCGTAGACCCGTTTCGGATTCTCGCCGTTGGCCATCTTGAGTCCCCCCAAGACGTCCGCCGCTTCGACGAGCATTTCTTCCGCCGTGTCGCCGCGCAGTTTGACGTACACCGTTTGTCCGCCGATCACATTCGCGCTCCCCGGCATAATGTTCGCCGTGGTAACGCCGCCAGCATTCGCCATGCGAATTCCGGGATCGAAGGGATTGAGCGAATCGAGCGCCCGGACTGCCGTCTGTACAGGACCGGTCCCTTCGTTGCCGTCGCTATTGGCCGAGACAGCCGGACGCGAGTACACGCCGAGATGCGAGTGCGTGTCGACCAAACCAGGGATGATGACCTGGCCAGCGCAGTCGATGAGGGTTGCTGGTTCCGGAATGGGGACCGTGTGATCGCCCACCGCGAGGATCTTTCCATCGGAAACGACGAGCGTACCGTTGGTGTATTCATCGCCCGTCGCCGTGAGAATGGTGGCTCCTCGATACACCTGCACATCGGCGGCGCAGCAAACGACGACGTTGCACAGCGCGGCGAACGCTATTGGCAAGATGCGTACGGATTTCATGAGTCGACAATCTCAGCGAGGCGGGGGTGATGCGAAAGCAAGTCCGCATCTTCTGCCATTCACCCCGTGGTTGTCGAGGGACCAGAATCCGGTGGCAGTTCGTCGATTTCCGCCGCCTCGGGCATCGCCGTGGGGAGGGTCGGCGACTCGTCCAACGGAGGCCGGATGATGATGTCGCCGTAATCCCCCAACTGCTCGGCTCGGAAGTGATGGTGCCGCAGCAGTTCGAGAATGGCGAGGAACATGCCTACCACCCGGTTGCGGGATGTCTCCGCGTCGAACAGTGTTGAGAAGCGGACTTCCTGCTCCTGACGAACGAGCGTGCCGATCTGATCGACGAAGACATGCAGCGGCGTGTCTTCCTCCTTGACGCTCCCTTCTTCTTCGACCTCCTTCTGCCGCAGAATCCGCCCGAGCGCGCTGACGAGGTCCCACAGTTCGACCTCTTTAATACGATCTGCTGCGGGGTCTTTCCCGGCCACCGGGCGATCGCTCTCCAGGCGAGGATACCGTTCCTGCCAGGCCTGAGCTTTCTCTTCGAGCCGCAACGCCGCCTCTTTGAACCGCTTGTACTCGATCAGTTGCCGCACGAGATCGCTGCGCGGATCGCCATCGACCGGTGGACCTTCTTCTTCGACCGCTTCTTCCTCTTCGGTCGGCAGCACCATGCGGCTTTTGATCTCGATCAGCGTACTCGCCATGACGACGAAATCGCCTACAAGATCGAGGTCGAGCACCTGCAAGATGCTCAGGAAGTCCTCGAACTGGACCGTGATCGTCGTGATCGGCAGATCGACAATGTCCAGTTCGCTCCGCCGGACCAAGTACAGCAACAGGTCCAGCGGTCCGGAAAAGACATCCAGTTCGACACGATATGCGGCAGACATCCTTGAGTCCGTCTCGTCAGTTCACGGCGAAGGCAGCCTTGTCCTCGCGGCGGCAGCATAATCGTTCGGGCAAAATGAGGCTATCGCGACTTTGGCAGGTCCACCCATCGCGTACGTGCCTTGCGGTCAGACCGATCTTGCATCGATTTTGGAATTCGGGGTAAAAGCCCCACGTTCCGCTTCAATTCTGGAGTGGTTCCACCCTGTCTTGGACCTTTCACACAGGGTTATCAACAACGAGTTTTCCCACCTTCGACTGATTTCCGGCAAGCGGTTTTCCCTTTCCAGCAATCGCCCGTCCGTCAGTCGACATTTCCCGGATAGCGACATGTGGTGTGCCCATTGTCAGGCAGATGTGGCGACCGAAATTTCGGCCGATGGACAGAGTCTGCGCTGCACGACCTGCTCTCACGAAATCCGTCGGGTGTTCGCTCCCAGCCTGCATCCTGAAACACAATCGGCCCGGGAACTGCTGGAACGCTGGGCTCGTGAAGATCAGGGACTCGATGAGGCCGCTGCCGCGACTGAAGCACCGGAAACGCCTGTCAGCCCAATGAACCTCGACGCAGCGGGACACGTCCTGTTTGAGACCGAACCGACAGAGACGGCCAGCCAGCGATCGCGGCAGATCGCAACCGACGATCTTAGCGCCAGCCACGAGGATGATCCTACGGACGCCGACGCTGCTGGAGCGGCCCCAACCGGCGGTCCAAGACGTGGCCCAGCCCCAAAGCCTTATCGTCCTCCGGTTAAGCTTCGCGTCGATTCAGCTCACGATTCGACACCAGCGCCACCGGCCCCCAAGGGGACGTTTGGCAACAAGCCTGGCCGACCACAAAAAACCGTCGCTGGTGGCAATCCGACCGACCCGGTGCGTGAGCCGCAACCGCCGATTGATTCTGCCAGCTCGACTCAGCGCGAGCGCCCGGCAGCCAAGACGGACCGTGCCGCAGAAACCATCGGGGCGACTCGATCCAACGCGGACAGCGGCGTCACCGACCCACCCACTGGAACGACTGCTTCCACAGAAAGTCGTGGTCCACATCGTCGACTCGATCCCGGACATCCGTTGCAGAGTGTCCCCGCGCCACATCTCGATATCGCTCCATTCGCCCCAGCGCCGACTGGTCCCAAGCCTGGACGCTCGGAATCGCTTTGGGGGCAACTGCTCGCCTACGCCGGAGTCGGCGTGTTGACCACTGGCACGGTCCTCGTGCTGTGGGGCTACTTTGGCAGCATCGAGAGCTATGCGTCGACCGGCTGGCTCGTCTCGACCGCAGGCCAGATGCTGCTCTTCCTGGGAGTCATTACGCTGGTCTCTGGTGGCATGCAGCAGGCGTCACACGAAGTTGGCAGCCGTATGGAGACACTGGATGATCGCATCCACCGGATCGAGAAGTCGACCCATCAGATCCTTAAAGGCCCATACTACGCTCGCCGCCGCCGCTCCCGCCGGAAGGCCAATCGTGGAGAAGGACCTGAAGCAAAGTCTGCCTAAACTGACTGGAAACCAATCCGTCCCATTGCGAAAATGAAAGTCGGCGAAGGAGATTGGCTCCTGCCTGAATTTCCAGCAGCAAACTCAGAGAATCATGACAGGTTACACCGTCCATTCTGGTCCCAGCGGTAAGTTTTCCGAAGGATGGCAGCGCGTCTTCGGACAGACTGGCAGCAAGAAGAAGCAACAGCCGGCCGAGGCCAAGTCGCAGGACAAGAAGAAAAAGCCCCGCAAGACATCCAAGTAGTGGGGTAAACTACAGATTCACCCCTCCTCAACCGATGATGGATCCTTCGGTTGTTTATCAAATCGTGTCGCCCCTCTGGCAAGGAAGCCCCCATGAACGACTCCATCCCACTCCCGTTTGACGAAGACGAGTTCAGCGACGAACTGACCTCCGAAGGTTTTGACGATTCCATTGAAGACTCCCTCGAAGAGGAAGAGTACGAGGAAATCGACAGCGAAGAGGTGGACCGCGTGGTCGCGGTGCTTGAATCGCTGATCGAGTCAACCACCAGTGAGAACATTCGTGCGTACCTCGACGAAGCCGCCGAGAACATCTACGAACTGGTGTACAACGAAGAGCACGTCGATTGGGAAGATGGCCCAGATCATACTGCTGAGGCGGCATAACCGCTCGTTGATCGGCAGAGCCTTCACGATGCTCCACCGCACCGCCGACAGGGGACCAGTGTCCAACTTTCGGCGGTGTTTTTCTGCGCGGCGACAGCCTGGAGTCGGGAGCGGATTGCTGGCAACAATGAAGAGCTGCGGGAAGGCGTTGTTGCGGCTCGGCAGCAGCAGGTATGCCGACCCACTGTGCCCTTGCTCCTCCCTGCCCCCTCGTCTCTAGCCCCGACGAGTTCCTATTGGTCCTAAGCCTCAGGATCCCCGACATGCGCCCACTTCACATTGGAATCATTGGCTGCGGCCGCATGGGGCGATTGCATTCGCAGCGACTCCGGGAAGATGGGCGTGGCGTGGTACAGTTGCTGTTTGATCAAGACGCCCAGGCCGCACAGGCGCTGAACGTCGAACTTGACCTGGAGGCGCACATCGCGCCAACGTGGGCTGATGTCCTCTCGGCTGAACTCGATGCCGTGATCGTCTGCACGCCAACCACATCCCACCACGATCAAGTTCTGGCCGCACTCGATCGAGGCTGGCATGTCTTGTGCGAGAAGCCACTGGCGGAGTCGAA
Source organism: Planctomycetaceae bacterium (assembly GCA_020426425.1). Taxonomy (GTDB): domain Bacteria; phylum Planctomycetota; class Planctomycetia; order Planctomycetales; family Planctomycetaceae; genus JACKHO01. Next base: position 4,735 of record JAGQQB010000190.1, read on the forward strand.
GGAGCGTATTGAAGCCCTCATCGCTGCCGCACATGCAAGCCCGCTGCGGACGATGCTTGGCTATCAGCGTCGCTGCTGGGCGACCTATCGCACTCTCCGCAAGGAATTGCAGTCGGGACGCTGGGGCGAGTTGCGGGCAGTGACCTATCACAATGTCGAACGCTGGGAGCAGACCATCGCCGGGACGTGGCGCGATGACCCTGCCATCAACATTGGCGGCTTTCTGGGTGATGCGGGCAGCCACAAGCTCGATATCCTGCACTTCGTGACCGGACGAACTCTGTCCCAGGTGCAGGCACGCAGCAGTGATTCGTGCAGCGCAGTACCCATCATCACGACGGTCATCGGCACGCTGGACGGGGAGATTCCGCTGGCGCTCGATTTTATTGGTAACGCTCAGTATCTCGGCGAAGACCTGCATCTCCACTGTGCAGAAGCCGACCTGATGCTTCGCGATCGCAAACTCTGGATTGCCCGCGCGAACAACATCGAACCTCTCCCGCTCGCTGCTGTCGAGACAAACCCCGTCGCCGCGTTTCTCGACCTTGTTCTCGACGGATCAGAGAACATCGCTCCGTTTGACTGCGCGCGGCCTGTCTGGGACGCGACAATGGCGATTCTGGCAAGCGCCGAAACGACGAGTGCGGGCACGCACAATCGCTAAGGCGCCGTGGCTGGGAAATGGCCAACGTGCGTCGCTCCCCGTCTTTCACTGCTGCCGGACCGCCCCTAGAATGCGAACATTCTGGACCTGTCCCCCAGCTAAGAAGACACTCCATGTCCACGGAAGAGACACCCAAACTCGACTTCATGCGACAAATCGTCGCCGACCACGTGGCCGCTGGTACGCACGGTGGTCGCGTGCAAACGCGGTTTCCCCCTGAACCGAACGGCTATCTGCACATTGGGCACGCCAAGAGCATCTGTCTGAATTTCGGCATCGCCCGAGAGTTTGGCGGCCGCTGCAATCTCCGGTTCGACGACACGAATCCCACGAAGGAAGATGTCGAGTACGTCGATTCCATTCAGGACGACATCCGCTGGCTCGGCTTTGAATGGGACGAACTGCATTACGCCTCGGACTACTTTGAACAGCTGTACGACTGGGCGGTAAAATTGATCAAGCAAGGGGATGCGTACGTCGATAGCCAGTCGCTGGAAGAGATTCGTGCCTCGCGCGGCACCGCCACCGAGCCGGGCACCAACAGTCCGTATCGTGATCGCAGTGTGGAGGAAAACCTGGATCTGTTCGCCCGGATGCGGGCTGGCGAGTTCGCAGATGGCGAGCATGTCCTGCGGGCCAAGATCGACATGGCGTCGAAGCATCTGATTCTGCGCGATCCGCTGATGTACCGCATCCGGCATGCGCACCATCACCGCACGGGCGACACCTGGTGCATCTACCCGATGTACGACTACGCGCATGGGCAAAGCGATGCGATTGAAGAGATTACCCACTCGATTTGCACGCTCGAATTCGAAACACATCGCGTGTTGTATGACTGGTTCGTCGAGCAACTCGGCATTTTCCCGTCGCATCAGTACGAGTTTGCGAGACTGAATCTGACATACTGCCTGATGAGCAAACGCCGGTTGCTCGAACTCGTCGAGGCGAAGGTCGTTGATGGCTGGGGCGATCCCCGCATGCCGACGATCCGTGGCCTCAGACGCCGTGGCTACACGCCTGAGGCGTTGCGGGATTTCTGTTCGACCATTGGCGTCACGCGGTACAACGGACTCACCGACATGGTCGTACTCGAGAATGCATTGCGGCACGATCTGAACCGCCGCGCCGAGCGACGCATGGCGGTGCTGCATCCCCTCAAGGTCGTCATTACAAATTATCCCGAGGGGCAAACCGAGTGGCTCGATGCCGTCAACAATCCGGAAGATGAATCCGCCGGGACACGACAAGTTCCCTTCTCAAGGGAGTTGTACATCGAGCAGGACGACTTTATGGAAGATGCTCCCAAGAAGTTCTTCCGCCTCGCTCCGGGCCGCGAAGTCCGTCTACGGTGGGCCTACTTCCTGAAGTGCGAAGAGGTCATCAAAGACGCCACCGGCAATATTGTTGAACTGCACTGCTCGTACGATCCCGAAACCCGAGGCGGCAATGCCCCCGATGGTCGGAAGGTCAAAGGGACGATCCACTGGGTCAGCGCTGCACACGCCGTGAATGCCGAAGTGCGACTGTACGATTACCTGCTTAAGGTGGAAGATCCCGCCGACATTCCAGAGGGTGACGCCTGGCGCGAGGCTCTCAACGAAGATTCACTCAAAGTGCTCACCAACTGCAAGTTGGAACCAGCAT
>JAGQQB010000191.1 GCA_020426425.1 Planctomycetaceae bacterium
CGCCTTCGAACGCGTCGGGACGACCGAGTTGCCCTTTCTGCCAGGCGTAGGCAAGAGTGGCGGCGGTCGGCTCGTTGATGATGTCGATCACATTCAGTCCGGCGATCTTCCCGGCATCCTGCGTCGCTTTGCGACGGACATCGTTAAAGTAATACGGCACGGTAACCACTGCGTTCGCAATCGGGCCGACCTGTTTTTCCGCATCCTGCTTGAGCTTCTTGAGAATCAGGGCCGAGAGGAATTCCGGAGTGAGCTTCTTCCCCTGATAGACAATGTGGAAGTCCTTGCTACCCATCTGGCGTTTGATGGCTTCCACAATGTTCTGCGGCTTTTCGAGAGACATCCGCTCAAACGAAGGTCCGACGATGACCTTCCCATCGTCGCCCAGGAGAACGACTGAGGGGGTAATCGTCTTGCCGTCGGCATTCTCCAGCGACACAGGTTCCCCTTCGGCATTGATCTGGGCAATGGCCGAGTAAGTGGTTCCCAAGTCGATGCCAACCGTTTGACCGTCAAGAATCTTCATCAATTGCGTCGTGGAGTGTGTTCAGTTGCTTCCGAGAATCTGTGTCACCAGGAAACGGCGGACGGAATGCCCCGATCAGGGCTGGGGAAGATAATGGCGAATCAGTGTACCACTGGCAAGTTTCCAGCGGCGACGATGCCGCCTGAGCGAAAAGAACGTTGCCCGGCGATCTCCGCCAGCATCATCGCTCAGGTGAAGAGTTAAACCGCGTCCCGGAAAACAAAACAGGCACTCACCTCTCGAAACGTCGTGTCACGTACAGAGGTGAGTGCCTGGCAGCCGGGGGAGAAGGAGCCGACCCCGGCCAGTTTTTGTTGATGGAACGTCTTGCCCCATCGGGATCCGCATGCCCGGTAGCAAGCGGAAGTCTCGTTCGTCCATCCAGGTCATCGGCCAGTGCGCTGGACCACGATGATCTGGGATGGGGGATGTTGTGATTTCTTAGCCGAAGCGCGCGCAAACGCGCGGAAAAGTCAGTACTGGGAGCGACCTCCACCAACCCCAGCGATCCAATCCTGGAACTCGCATGAAGGGGGAGTCCGCGCTAGCGTCACTCGACTCCAACGAGGCAGTAACCTCGCCACAAGGCAAGCGGCAGTCAGGGGTTCCTGCCATCAAGACAGGACAATCAAGCCAACTTCCATGGTCTTAGGAAAAGCTAATCCTTTTGGTCCCAAGCCCACGTTGAGCTCAGGGTCACTTCTCCTCACGACCCCCACTGGTTCGAGAAAGATACCCAGATTCTCCGACGCGTCAATCGCGTTTCCGCTGAACTTCCAGCCCCGGTGCCACCGGTTCAACGGAGGTGCTTGAGCAGATTGGAATTGGAAGTTTCGACTTTTTTTCCGACCGTTTGGCACGCTCGCATTCACCGGCAGAATTCACCCACTTAACCCAACAGACGGGTGTACAGTGCCGCATACTTGCGAGCCACCGAATCCCACGTAAACTCTGACGAAACCAAACGATAGAGAGAATCAACCGCCGACAGCGAAGACGCCGGGTCGTTCATATGTCCCTGAATCGCCTGCCTTAACTCCCCTACGGAATGCGGTGGAACCACCTGCTCGGGCGATCCTGCCGCGAGCAGTTCGCGAACACCCTCAACGTCGGTTGCAACAACCGGGACCCGACTGGCGATCGCCTCTAGCAGGACATTGGGCATGCCCTCCCAGCGAGAGGACAAGACAAACAGATCCGCCCCCTTGAGGTACCGGGGGAACTCATCGATCCGGCCTGGCAGCCAGACTCGCTCATCGAGTCCAAGCGCCGTGCGTTGCCGTACCAGAGCCGCACGTTGCGGACCTTCACCCGCAATAACAACTGTCCAATCTCTTCGAGCCACGAGCAGCGGTTGCACCGCCTGTAGCAGCAGATCAAACCCCTTCTGCCCATGCAGACGCCCCGCCGCCAGCAGCACCTTGCTCCCTGCCGGAATTCCCAGTTCGTTCCATTCGTATGGCTCAACTTGATCGAAGCGCGTCACGTCGACTCCATTGGGAATGACGGTGACTCGCTCGGCTGGGAATCGCAATGTCTCCCGAGCAAAGGCCGCGACTCCCTCACTGACGGCGACGTGCTGTTGTACCATACGCCCCGTCCAGCGATCCAAACGCCGATGCCAAGACTTTTCCCGTTCCGCGACTCTCAACCCCGAAACAATCACCGGCACACCCGCCAATCGACCGGCGATCCGACCGGTGACATTGGCATGAAACAGAAAGGTTTGCAGCAGCTCTGGTCGCCAGCCCCGCAAGCCACGTCGCAGACGATCGATGACACCAAGGTCCCGACTCGTCGTCGCCCCCAGACACTGGACTGCAATGCCTGCGTCCCGCAGTGGCTGAGCCAACGCCGCATCCGGCCCGAGACAGAAGACCTTCGGTTCCCAGTCTTCGCGCGGCATCCGAGTCACGATCTCTACCAGGGCGTGCTCGGCGCCGCCGGGATCAAGCTCGGTAATGCAAAACGCAATTCGTCGAGGCACAACACGGTCTCAATGGGGGGCATCTGAGGTTGCGAACCGCTCGCAAAGTGCAGGGGCAGTGCGGCCATGCTACCGACTCGCCTGTGCGGCCACGAGACAGGAATCTTTTCCGAGCGACCAAAAATCTCGTCGCCCGGCCATCAACTCTCCTACAATCGCTCACGTGTTGGCCCCTGCCCCTCGATCGCCTCTGCTTGTGGACAATCAAGTCGTGCCTCACCCGCTTCCCAAGACCGCACTTGTCACTGGCGGAGCGATCCGCATTGGCCGGTCCATCGCGTTGGAACTGGCAAGAAATGGAATCGACGTTGCCATCCACTATGCAAATTCCGCAGCAGCAGCGGAAGAGACACTCGCAGAACTGCGTACTCTTGGGGTCCAGGCAGTTGCGATTCCAGCAGACTTCAATTCGCCAGTCACCGCGGCAGAGTCACTGATCGCCAACGCGCGCTCCGCGCTAGGGCCGTTGGATCTGCTCGTGAACAGCGCAGCCATCTTCGAAGCAGCCACACTTACGACAACGACCGAGGCCAACTGGGACCGGCATCTGGACATCAATCTCAAGGCGCCGTTCTTTCTGACCAAGGCGTTTGCCGCCCAACTCAAAACGTCGATGGCCAGCGTGATCAACATCGTCGACTGGCGAGGATCAGTGCCGGTTCCCGGTCACGCAGCATACACAATCGCGAAGGCTGCCCTCATCGCCCAAACCCAACTCCTCGCCCAGGAACTTGGTCCACGCATTCGAGTCAACGGCATCGCCCCTGGGGCGATCTTGCCGGCACCGAACACCTCGCAAGAAGCGTTTGCCGCGCGGGGTGCGCGGAATCCGCTGCATCGGATTGGTGAACCAGCTGACATCGCTCGCGCAGTCCTGTTTCTCTTACAGTCCCCGTTCGTGACCGGTGAGATCCTGCACATCACGGGTGGCGAACATCTCGCACCGGGCACACATTACCCCAACCGCATGAATCCCGTGTCGCCAGACTGAATCCCGTTTCCATTCGCTTCCTCACCGCTCCTTGCTCTCCCCCGACGAACTGACCTCATATGGCCGACCTCATCGTCATCGAAGACCTGTTGCTCCGCACCATCATTGGGATCAATCCTGAAGAGCGGCTCAATCGCCAGGATGTTGTCGTGAACATCACGCTGGAAACCTGCACGCAAGCTGCGGCCGCTTCCGACTCGATTGACGACGCCGTCAACTATCGAACCATTTGCAAGCAGGTGATCGACTTTGTGGAAGCTTCGAGTTTCCAACTGGTCGAGACACTCGCCGAAGAAATCTCCCGCATCTGCCTGGCCGATCCCCGTGTGAGCACAGCGCAGATCGCTGTCCGCAAGCCTGGTGCGCTGCGTTTCGCCCGCTCCGTGGGCGTCACCATTACGCGGAGTCGAAATTGATGGCGACGGACGGCGTCTTCATCGCTCTGGGATCGAACATCGCCCCAGAGATCCACCTCCCGGCGGCAGCGGCGCTGCTGGCGCGGCGGTTTCCAATCGCCGCTGTTTCGACAGTGTGGGAATCCGCTCCAGTCGGATTCTCTGAACAGCCGAATTTCTGTAACGCAGCACTGCTGCTCCACGGAGAGATCCCTAAACCTCAAGATCTCAAACAAGAGCTGCTCGGCATAGAAGACGAGTTGCACCGCGTTCGCGATCCTGACAACAAGAACGGACCACGAACGATCGATCTCGATATCGCCCTGTTCGGTCAGCTCGTCCTGCACAACGAACACGTCTCAATCCCCGACCCTCAAATCCCTGAGCGTCCCTTTCTCGCCATCCCCCTCGCGGAACTGGCGCCCGATTTCGTTCATCCAGAACTACAGTGTTCGCTCGCCGTGATCGCCGAAGCAACGCCGCGGACAGACCTCCGCCCGCGGCCTGAAATCATCCTCACTGCGGCGATTCAATGGACGGGATCACAACGCCCGACATAACAAAACGGCTGGCCTGCGATCAGACTCACACAGATCCCGCTGCCGACGGGACCGACATGCAAGACGAAGGCATACGGTCCATTGCGGCACATCGTCGCCCCGACTCAATCCACACGCGCAAAGACCACATCCGGACAAACCGAGCCAAGAAAAGTGGCAGGGTAGTTGACGTGATCAGCGGCAGATCATTCAAAGGGTGACCGGCATCAATAGAACGCAAGTCGCCCCATGAGATGCCGCCGAGAACGATCCAGTCGCAACCGGCCAACTACCCTGCCGGGCCAGGATCTCAATCGTCGCGACGTGGCTTCGATACGTCGCGGCGAGAATGTCATGTCGGAATTGATCTCCTCCCGTCTCGATGCAGCCAGAATATCGATCGCACAAGACTTGCTGGATGAGCCTGAGCACACCGCGAATTGTGAGCACAAGGTCACGCGGCATCTGGTTTCACTGGAGGCGAGCACGACGAAGACGATCTTGCGTCGCAGGCCGGCAGTTCTCCCTCCAGCGAATCCAGAGTGCGTAATCGGTCAGCCAAGACGCCGACAGAACACCACGCGTCACCATGACACCACGAATAACGGAAGACCGTCACACGGTCGTCTTCCGTCACGCACACACGTCGCGGTGTCAGCTCAGAGAGCGGAGTGAATTGAAGATGTCCTGGCTATCCAACTACTTCCAGAAACCCGCCAGGTTTTGCACACTTTCTTGCGGAGCCCCTCGGGGATTCGCCACAACACCAAGGGAAATAGTACCTTGCGATCTCAATAAAATCTGGCAAACCACACGGACCTACTGGCTGGCCACGAGCACCCGGAACTGGTCGACGAAGTCCTCCTCGGACGCCGCCTGCCGACCGTGAACATGCAGTCGAAACGTCAATGTCCGTCGGTCGGCACTCAGTGCAAGCGAATCACCCAGCTTTGAATTGCCGCCAATGTCATCCTCAAGACCCGTCCGACGGTCATTCGGGTAGTCGGTCAGCGGATTGCTGAACAGCTCATGCAGTCGATTGGGTTCATGAGTCACAATGCCCACAATCGGCCGAGCGAAGGTGAAGGATCCCTCAGCAACAACTTGTTCTGCGGTATTCCGCTGCTTGCGGGGCACGGCAAGATGCACCATGTAACAGTCCAGCACTGCACCGGCTTCGATCGCGATGTCGCGTGTTTCGACCGTCGCCACCGAACCAGGTTCGGTCATCGTCACCAGCAACGGCTCCTTCAACTTGACCCCCATCAACTCAGGAAACAACGACGCCCGTCCCAGGTCCACGAGTTCACTACGAGTACGACGCACCGACCTGGGGGGGGCCACCAGCAATTCGATGTCCCCCGACACGACAGGCAGTGAGTGCAGTTGTTTGACTGCCTCTGCAAAGAACACTTGCTGAGCAACGATTCGCTCCTGGACTGTGTCGGTTAGGCGCATCGCGACCGCCTGACCAGCCTCCAGCACCTCCGCATCACCACCAGCATGCAGTCGCGATTCGGCCTGTCCCTCGAAGACGTGAACTTCGACCCGATCCTCGTCATCGACCAGCACGCCGATCCGCGTCCCCAGATCGATGACTGTTCCCGCAGGAGTTTCCACGCGAAAACCGCGAGCGGTTTCTGGCACCGTCAATGTCAGCGCACCGGTCTGCAGCGTCACCTTGTCCGCCGCGCCAATGGTGAATACCGATGGCGCCTGGACGAGCAATTCCGCTCCGTTTGCGAAACGCAGTTCGGCGGCACCGCTGGACAGCACGTATTGCTGATCACTCAAGGCATCGTTCACCTTGAGTTGGACGTCACCTTCCCATTCACACTGGTGTTCATTTGTCAGAATCGCCAGTCCCTCATCGCGCCACGGCCGGAACATTACCGACACTACGAGCAGCATTGCGATCATCGGGATCCCAACGATTGCCCAGCCCCGACTGATCGCCCAACTCCGGCGACCACGCGACCAGCCACGGCCCGACCCGGACCGCAGCTTTCTCGACCGGGACTTCGGGGGTGACTGATTCACCCATTGTTCCCCGAGATCGCCGTCAGGCTCACAAACCAGATCTGTGCTGGCCATCTCGTCAGCAACTTTCGCCCCCGCAAGCTGCTCCAACCCCGAACAGATTGCCATGAAGTGGCGATAAAGCAGCATCGCCTCGGGATCGTGCAAGAGATGCTGTTCCAGTTCGGTTAACTCCTCGCGCGAAATCAGCCCGTCCCGGACCTTGCCGCACAGTTCGATCAATCGCGGACCATCATTAGGCGCCATCATTGCTGGTCCCCCGCGTGTCGCTGCTCGATGCATTGCTTGAGCGCGACGTACAAGGAGTTCAGCAGGCGGCTCATGCGACTGTCGGAGTACCCCAGCTTCCGCGCCAGTTCGCGCGCTGTGACCCCTTGCTGATGTCGGCGTAGCAGCAACGTACGCTGCTGCTGGCGCAGACGCCCCAAGCACCGCTGCAACGATTCTAGCAAGTCCCCTTGGTCGTTCGCGTGGCACGCCGCATCGGTGATGGCATCGATCACATCGGGCGAAAGAGTCACGTGCTGCTTGCCGACTCCATCCAGATA
>JAGQQB010000192.1 GCA_020426425.1 Planctomycetaceae bacterium
GTGCGAAACTCCGCATCAATATGCGGGATCAATTCACGGATGAATACGGTCTCGATGGGAAACTGGCCATCGTGTGAGTCCTTGTAGAACGTGCTCTTGCCCCCATTGGGGAGCACCATAATCAAGGCAGGCCAGCGGCCAGAACGAATCCCGGCATCAAGCACAGCCACATCTTCAAAGCTGTGAAACTCATTTCCGCCGTTGCCGTGCAGATTGTAGATCACAGGAAAGCGCCGGTCTGGCTCGGACTCGTACTGCGGAGGCAGGTAGATGCAGTAGCCGACCTGTCGCCCCGCTGCCTGGCTGGGAAACGTCCGGTGGGACACTCCCGACGGCAGCTCTTTGCCGTCAGGAAGTTCATTGACCCACACGATCGATGGCTCGGCCGACTGCTGAGCCTTCCGCTTGGTCTCCCGGCCGGTCTGGGCACACAACATGGTGTCGCTGCCCACGACCAGGAGCAGGGCGCCAAACAGAAGTCGCGTTCGGAACAAATGTGAAAACGTCATGCGAAGACCCCTTGCCCAATGAAAACGCCGGACAAAGCATGGGCTTGTCCGGCGTGAGCGAATCGAATTGTCGCAGGTTGCTTAGCGCGACATGAACGCGACCACTTGGCCGACTTCCACGGGGAGGCTGACATCGTCGAAGCCGGGGAGGCTGGTGACGATGGCTTTGTGGTCGGTGCCGTCGAAGGAGATCCAGGCACAGCCTTCGTTGGTCACTTCGGAGATCCGACCAGTGTACAGTTGTTTCAAATTCGGGCGGTTCTTCACAGTGACCACATCACCAACTTTGACCTGATACGAAGGTCGGTCGACCCGCTGGCCATTGACCAGGAAGTGGCCGTGAACCACGCCCTGCCGCGCCTGTGGCCGGGTGAGGCAGAAGCCAGCGCGACGGACGACGTTGTCCAGGCGACGCTCGCACAGAATCATCAGGTTTTCCCCGGTGTTGCCTGGCATGCGGCGGGCCTTGTCGAAGTACCGACGCAAGTGCTTTTCACGCAACCCGTAATAGAACTTGATCTTCTGCTTCTCGTTCAGAGCCAGACCGTAATTGCTCTTCTTGCGGCGACGCTGGATCTGCCCTGGAGGGTAATCCTTCTTGTCAAACGCCTTGATGGCTCCGGCGTTTTCGAACACCTGAGCGCCTAAACGTCGATTGATGCGTGCCTTTGGTCCGGTGTAACGACCCATCGGGTAACCTTAAGTGTTTGTTTCCTTTGAGCTTGCGACGCCTAGTCGACACACCGCAAGCCACGCGAAAAATCCGAGTCGCGAATCATCGCAAGTTCCGTGGTGATGGTCAAGCGACTGGTGGGGAGGTTTCCGAATACGTGTCGTCCTGCAGACTGGTGCGTCCGGTGATGGCCTCGAACTCGGAGAGGAGCGTTGCGGCGAACTTGGGATCATTAATGTGATGCGGGGACCAGACGAGGCGGCGCAGAGCCGTTTCCTGGAAGGTGTTCCGGAGTTCGTCGAAAAGGGCCTGATTGGCGGCGGGATCGTGGAATGGCTGGCCGGGAGCGTCGAGGGCGGAGACGCCTCCCTGGGGGATAACGAGCGTCAATGGAGCCGTCGATCGATTCAGCTTCGTGGTGATCCAGTGGGCAATCTGGCGGTTCTCTTGGGGTGTTGTCCGCATCAAGGTGACCTGTGGATTGTGGACATGCAGCAGGCGGTTACGAAACGGCTCGGGGATGGTTTCGCGCCCACCGAAGTTCACCATGTCGACCGCACCCAGGCTCAGGACAAGCGGGATGCGTTGTTCGAGCAGTGCGTCGAATCGAGCTGGCCCTGCCGCGAGCACACCGCCGACCACTTCGTCTGCGACCTCAGTCGTGGTGATGTCGACGACGCCCTGGATCAGACCAGAGCGGACGAGTTGTTCCATCGCCCGACCACCAGTCCCGGTCGCATGGAATACGAGGCAGTCGTAACCTGCGCGTTCCAACTCTTGCCGCACGGCGGTGACACACGGCGTGGTGACGCCGAACATCGTCATCCCGAGTGTGGGCCGAACCCTCGACGCAGGAATCGGGTGACGAACCATGCCCGCCATCGCATGCGCGGCGTTGCTAAAGATGCGGCGTGACACGGCATTGAGCCCGGCGACATCAACAACCGAGGACATCATGGTGATGTCGCTGCAGTCGATGTACGGCGCCGTGTTGCCGCTGGCCATGGTGGAAACCATCAGCTTCGGGAGTCCAACCGGAAGTTGCCGCATCGCAGCGGTGATGATCGCAGTGCCTCCACTGCCGCCAATCCCCAACACACCGGCCACGACTCCCCGTTCACACTCGCAGACGAGATACTGGGTAAGCGCCGCCCCCATCGCAGTCACGGCCGCACCGCGATCTTCTGTCCCTGGCGCCGCACTCGACCCCAAGACCACATCGCGGGTGACATCGGGGACAACGACCGGCGGCCCAAGCGTGCCAACATCGACACTGCGAACGGTCACCCCGGCATCGCGCAGCCGCTGGGCAATGAACTCGAGTTCGATCCCTTTGGTATCCATTGTGGCGATGGCGTAGACGGCAGGTTGCATCTCGTGGCCTCAATCCGATGTGCGTGAATTGGCGGCTGGCGGTTCGACGAGTTCGCCATCGCAGGAGAAGTCATCGAAGGTCACGTGGCCCCAGCCTCCCTGGCTGCGATCGACAATACGCATTGCAACCTGTTTGCCGATCCATTCCTGAACGTCCCAGTCCACTTGTTTCAGTTGCGGTCCATTGGTACCCGAGGCTGTACGCAGTTCCCGGCCCTCGGAGTCCACAAGGGCGACGTATGTCAACTTCCCCTGTCCGCCCCCCACAAGAAAACGCATTCTGCCTCCGCGCAGAATGAACGTCGGTGAGGCGAGTACGCCAGTGAGTCGATCGTTGCCGACATCGCGGTCACGCTGATTTCCTGTGAACAGGAACCAGTCCCCCTGCTTGTTGAAGGGATGCGACTTGTGGTTGGGAAGATTGCGGCGATCAGTCAGTGCGTGCTGGAGATCCCCTTCGATCGTACGCCAACCTTGCCAATCCCGGTCCTCAAAAGTGAACCGCAAATTGCCGACCGGCTCCAATGGTGCTGCCGGGACGGTGGTGGCCGTCGCGTTCGGAACGTTCGGCGACTGACCGGCGCTGCCCGATGCTTCCAGGCGTCGCTCCGCATCGTCAACAGAGCGGGCCCCCTTCCCAATGCGATCAATGTCCCCTAACTCCTCGCGAGCAGAGTCAATGTGCTGCAGCAAGCGCTCGACCACGTCAGGATGTTGCCCGGCCACGTTGGTCCTTTCGCCAGGGTCGGAATCGAGATCGAACAGCTGCATCGAGGGGACCGCTTCAAGCATGCGCCCCCACCAACCGGTGCCAGGTGGATTGGCTCGCCGCGGTAGCACGAGCTTCCAGCGGCCGACGCGAACACCCGTGAGCAAACAGCCCGCATAGTACAGGTACTCCTCACGCGGACTCGTCGCGGTACGTCCCAGCAGGAAGTCGGTCGCATTACTCCCGTCGAGTTGGAGATCCGGTGGCAGTTCGCATCCGGCGAGTTGTGCGAACGTGGGCAGCAGGTCGAGCGTGGCGAGAATTTCGTCACTCACGCTGCCAGCGGGAATCTTACCCGGCCAGCGAATCAGGCAGGGAACGCGCGAGCCTCCTTCCCAGGCGGACATTTTCCAGCCGCGCAAGGGGTCAGCAGTTCCGGAGTGATCGCGCGGTATGAATGGTCGTCCATTCGGTTTCATCGCCTGTGTTGTTTCGATCCAAGGTCCATTGTCGGAAGTGAAGATGACGAGCGTCTGGTCATCCAGTTGGAGTTCTTTGAGGCGTTGGAATATCTGCCCGCAGGACCAATCGATCTCTTCAATCGCATCACCGTAGGGACCGTACTCGGATTTGCCCCGGAACTGGTCCGAAGCCCCCAAGGGGATATGCGGCATGTTGTGAGCGAGGTAAAGAAAGAAGGATTCTTCGCGATGAGCCTCGATCCAGCGGAGTGCTTCGGCAGTGTACTCAGCAGTAATGTCGTCCCAGCTGTGGACTGCTGCCCGCACGACCTCTTGATTGCGCACCAGCGGACTGCGGAACGGACTGTCATTGACGAAGACCCGCGCGCCATTGAACGCGGGCGTGCCAAAATACTCATCAAAGCCCTGTGCATTCGGCATTGTGTCCGCTCGATAGCCAGCCACTCCCTGACCATCACGCAATCCCAAGTGCCATTTGCCGATCATTGCAGTGGCGTAGCCCGCCTGCTGAAACATCTCCGCCATCGTCCATTCGCGAGGATGCAGGACCGTGTGCAGACGCTTAACGTTGTCCGGCTCGGCAACACGAATGGGATAGCAACCGGTCATCAACGCAGCACGCGAAACGCCGCAGACAGGTTGCGCATAGAAGCTGGTCAGCCGCAGTCCTTCGGCGGCCATCTGATCGAGCCGTGGCGTGCGGATGTGAGCACTGCCATAACAACCGAGATCATTGTAGCCCTGATCATCGGTGAAAATGACGATCACATTCGGTGGTCGGTCGGCTAGGGCCGAGGTCGGCACGAAGAACTGCGCGGCGAACGGAATCAGGAAGCAGGCAACATGCCGCTGCCAGCCCGATCGCGCCCGTGACTTGTCATGCATTTTACCGTCTCCGAGTTCAAGCATGGAGACCTGTTCGTTGTTGACCAGGTCACGCGTGAGGTGGACTCTGCGAAGACAGTGTAACGCGTCAGAGTGTCGAACCGGAGGAACGCTGCACACTACCGACGGAAACGGCGCGGACGGCGTCCGTCGGGTTGCTGGGGCGCCTGTGGCGGCGGCAGTGGAACAGCGCGGCGTTGAATCCACTCACGATCCAGCTCGCTCGTCCCTTCTGCAACACGGGTCGGACCAAGGCTGGAGGGACGAACCGCGATGAGGGCGCCCGTTCCAGTACGGAAGCCTCCATCAAACACCCAGGCATTGCGAAGCAACAGATACAGCGTTCCGTCCTTTGCGAATCTCATATCGACTGGACGCTGCGTTCGTTCCATGAAGTTCAACACCTGCGAGGGATCGTCGGGATTGATGGCCCGCACCCACCCCTGCACGAAGTCGGCGAAGAAGTAACGGCCGCCCCAGGGAGCGGGCCAACTGCTCGGAGCGAAGTCACCCGCGCAAATGCAGGCCTGCGGATACCAATAGATCGGCGAGACGAAATTTGGATCGTTGTGTGGGCCATGCTGATAGCGCGGCCACGCAGCGTCGTCTCCCTTGCCGACGACATTGAGTTCTTCATAGTTCCCACCGACATCGTTCACGTAGGCTTCTTCAGTGCCGGGGCGGAACGCGAACGTGTATGGATTGCGGAGCCCAATTGCCCAGATGGACTGGTACTTGCCCTGCGTGCGGTCAACAAAGGGATTGTCCTGAGGGATCGTGCCATCGGGGTTGATACGGAGGATCTTGCCAAGCAGCGAGTTCAGTGCGCGTGCCGGAGTGGCAGCGGTCTGTTCTCCAATCGAGATATACAAGCAGCCATCCTCACCAAAGTGCAAGGCTCCCCCTTGCGCGCTCGCCGGATCATTCCCACCCAAATAGGCCTGATTGTCCCCCTGCAACAGGATCAGTTCGCTGGCAGGATCGATCGTGTCGCCATCGAGCGTCCAACGACTGACGCAGTGATGCGTGTACGGCCGGTTCTTAATGCGGCAGGTATACACATAGGGCGATTCCGGGAAGTTGGGATCGATCGTCACGCCGAGCAACCCACGCTCCCGATTCCGCTCGACGTCAACACTCAGCACTGGAGTTTCGAGCAGTTTGCCCTCTTTCACCATCCGCAGTTGGCCGGTCTGTTCGGAGATAAGAACTCGTCCATCGGGCAATACTTCGAGCGCTGCGGCGGCGGTGAGGCCGGTGACGACTGTCTGCGCGATGAAGCCGCCAGGGGCGCGAAACGCGCCTGCGACGCCATCTTCCAACGAGACATCACCATACCGCAAGGTTTCGAGGTAGGCGATCAGATCGGTGAACTGTTCCGGAGAAAGGCTGTCTTCGAGGCCCTCAGGCATCAGGGAAACATCACTGGTCTTGCGTTCTTCGATGTCATTCACATCGACTTCAAACAGGTCCCCCTGGTTGTCGACGAACTGAATGGCGGTCTCCGACTCGGTCTTGATGATGCCGGAGGTGATCTGGCCATCTGTCAGAGCGAATTGGGTCACACGATAGCCTTCCACAATCTGATTCGAAGGATGGAGCAACGCGTCGATCAGATGCTGCCGGTCAAATTTTCCGCCGATGCTCGACAGGTTCGGACCGATGTCGCCACCAGCCTGCCCCACCTTGTGACAAATCGTACAGCGGGTGAGCCCCTGGCGATTGAACAACTGCTGTCCGTTGTTCGGGTTCCCCTGATTGGTTAGTGCGTGAAATGCGTGCTTTTCAACTCGAATCGCCTTGAGCGGCGGTTTGCTGGTTACTGTGAGCGGGGGCGCGGTGCTGACTCGGGGTGGTTCCATCTCAATCCGGGTGGCCACGCGTGGCGGGCTGACTTCGTCTTCCGCAAACCCGGGCGATGTCAGGGCAAGAATCGCTCCAACTGCACACCACTTGAGAACTGACTGCATGGGATCCGACCTCGATTACTATGGCTCCGCCGCTATGTTGGTGGATCTCCGACCCGGGATCCTGCGCGCGGGCATGGGTTACTTAAATCGGCATGTCCTCATGGATCAACCCGAAGTCGAGCAACACCAAGGATTCCCGCCATCTTAGAAGCAGGAAACCGGCAGTCTTTGCGGGTTCGTAAGGGAAAACGATGGTTTGCCCCACAAGAGTTCCAAGCATCCGTAAATCCTGCCACAACGACGGAATCCATGAACCTTGGACGCATTGCCGATGTCCGGGAATCGTTTGCTCCTAAGCTGCGTCGCGGTTAACGTGAGGGCATCAGGTTGGACACTGCCACCTTTCTTATCCCCATTGCAGGAAGTCGATGAGTACAAGCACCCGGTCCAGTCAGGAAACGATTGCCCTGTTC
>JAGQQB010000193.1 GCA_020426425.1 Planctomycetaceae bacterium
ACGGCGATATTCCCTGGCAGCGAGCCCATGCCGACCGCACTGCGGGCGCCGACTCCATCTTCGCCGTAAAGTTCGCGAAACAACTCGCTGCATCCGTTGATCACTGCCGGATGCTGCGTGAAATCTGGACCGCAGTTGACCATGCCCAGCAGCTTGATCGTCCGCCCCACACGATCGAGCGAACCGAGATGAGCCTTGAGCGACGCTAGAATGGCCAAGCCAGTCTGCAAAGCAGCCACGAAGCCCTCTTGCTGACTCAAATCGCTCCCCACCTTACCAGTCACGAGCGTGCCATCGGACTTGAGCGGTCCGTGGCCCGAGACATACAGCTGATTCCCCACTTGCACCACCGGCTTGTACACCCCGGCTGGCTTCGGCGCTGGTGGCAACTGGTAGTTGAGTTCCTGAAGGCGTTGTTCTGCGGACATAATGGCCTGTGGTGTGATGAATTGAGATCCGTACCGACGTTTCCAGAGAAACACTTGCGCAACACATAGTACGAGGGACCAGCCAAGCGTCGCAAGCAGGCGGGCGTGAGAGGTGAGAGGCGAAAGGTGAGAAGAACCTCTCATCCCTTGTCCCTCAACTCTCACCTCTTACCTCAACAAGCAACTGCGCAAAATCCAACTGGGGCATCGCGCCAGCTGATGCGGCGACCATGGCTCCGACTCGATTCGCCAGCTGGCCGACTTGAGACAGCGCCCAACCGTGCAAAAGTCCGACGATCAGGCCAGCGGTGAAAGCATCGCCAGCTCCGACCGTGTCGATGACATTGACGCGGATGCCGGGAACATCGACGACCGCGTCGCCGGACAACAGCAGACAGCCTTGCGCGCCGCGCGTCACACAGGCGGTCTGCACGGGAGTGTGAGCGAGTACCTGACGACAAAAGGATTCCGGCTCGGTCGGCCAGTCGAGCAGCGCGCCGACAATCGGCACTTCGTCTTCGTTCAACTTGAGCACTTGCGCGCGCTGGAGAGACGTGATGATCACCTCGCGCGAGTAGAACTGCTGGCGTAGATTGACATCAAACACACGCAGACAAGTGGCAGGCGCAAGATCGAGCACCGACTGAATTGTCGCGAGAGAGGGAGCACTGCGCTGCGCGAGAGTTCCGAAGCAAATGGCCGCCGCATCAGCCAGAACATGTCGCGTTGCGTCATCCAGTTGCAGGTGATCCCAGGCAACTTGTTCATGAATGGTGAACGTGTGCGTCCCCGAATCCGACATCGCAACCGTCACGCGACCGGTGGGATACTCGGCATCGCGCTGCACGGCGGAGACATCGAGTCCCTTCTCCCGCAGATAGGCGACCAGTTCATCGCCATCGGCATCGTTACCCACGCGTGTGACCACCGTGCCGCAACAGCCAAGCTGCTGAGCCTGAAACGCCACATTCGCCGGCGCCCCGCCCGGCTTGCGTCCCTCGGGAAAGACATCCCACAAGAGTTCGCCCAGTCCAATGACTCGTGGTGGTGAAGCCATGCTGTTCTCCGCTACGAAGGTGTGTGTCATTGGGGCGATGTTCGGAAAGTCGCCGGACGAATTCAATGCGAGGCCCGGCGAGCGGGGACGTCAGTTCCCTGTGTCGTTGAGCGTTGAGAGTCGCTGCGCGATCGTTGAGGCGTTGAAGGCCTCGATGCTGGCAGCATCGGGTACGAATGCCAGCGGCACTTCACCATCGGCACAATCCGCCGCTACTTGACAGCAGTCGATTCGGAACGAAGGATTGAGCAACGAATTGCTCTTCCCCCACCACGGGAATTGATGTACCCCCTGCCCCTTCGACTCACTCAATGTTGAGGAAAGGCTTGCCTTCGCACGACACGTCATCGCATCACCCCTGTGTGCTCCGCCCCAGAAGCGGGCTCACAGACTGAACCAGAGGAGCCATCGCCATGCGCGTACTCACCGGGAGCCATCACCTGCGAAACCTGTTTGCCGCACTCACCGAGCAGACCTTTCAGGTGGAGTTCGGATTCGCCGACCCTCCTCTGATCGATTACCTCTCCGAGATGCTGGTGCGGTTTGTGCGATTCGAAAGCATCTTCAAAGCCCGCGATGTCGTGGGGCAGCGACTGGAGGAAGTCGCCGACATGCTGCGGGAAGCGAACGAGCGTGAAGGGCGGCCGCAACGGGAACTGCATCGCCACATTGGAGACTTCGCCCTGTTCTGGACCGGCGTGTACCCTGAGGCGCTGAAATATCTTCGCCGTTGGGATCGCCAGGATGCGATGATCGACTACCAGTCGCAAGGGAAACGTTCGTACTACATCGCCAGCACAATCCCGGACAAAGAGCGGGAAGATGAAACCCGCATCCTGCGGCGTCTGAGCGATCAATTTGAGATCTGCTCCGCTGGCCTGCACCAAGTCCGCAAGGAATGGGATGCCTGCCGGGCGTGATGACGTGAGCACGGCGATCATCGCGATAAAGTACGACTGCCCCATCGACGAGTTGTTTGCGGACAGGTCTCGCCAATCGCCCAGAACAGCCGCAGATACCCGCGTTCAGGCATCTCCGCCCGACTGACCGATCATCTCCTGTACGGCGGCGGCGCTGCCGAACGCAAAGAGACTGTCGCCCGCGTTGATCACTGCGGCCCCCGATGGCGGCAACAGCCGCTCGCCGGTCGCACGACGAATGCCGATCACCATCACGCCGCGAGCCCGGAGATCGGTCTCGGCGAGCTGCTTGCCAACGTAGGGACTTCCTTCAGCAATCTGAATGTCGGCCAGTTCCAGATCGCTTCCTTTCTCGTCGGTGATTTCCAGGAAATCCTCGACGCTGGGATTGAGCATCAGCCGGGCCATCTTGACAGCGCCGCTACTGAAGGGGCTGATGACGCGTGTGGCTCCCGCCCGCTGCAGTTTCTGGACCGCCGCATCTTCGCTCGCGCGAGCCACGATTTGCACGTTCGACGAGAGCATGCGCGCGGTCAGTACGACGTAGACATTGTCGGCATCGGACGCGAGTACGGTGGCTAATCCTCGCGCGTTGGCGATCCCCGCCGCGATCAGAAGTTCATCGGCGGTCGCATCCCCTTCGAGATACAGCCAACCGCGTGCCTGGCACACATCCTCCAATATTTCCTCGTCACGGTCGATGACGACGAACGCCTGATTCCGCCCCGCCAGATACTCGGCAATTGCGGTGCCCATGCGCCCCAGACCGCACACAATGAAGTGATCCCGCAAGCGGCTAATGTCCTGTCTCATCCGTCGTTGCTCCAGCATGTTCCGGAAGTCGGTACTCAGAATCAATTGCCCGAGACTAAAGGCCCCATACGTGAAAATGCTCAACCCCAAAACCAGATACAAGATCACAAACACCATCGCCGCTGGCGTGGTGCCGACATCTCGGGCACCGACTGTAGTCAGGGTGATCACCGCCAGATAGCAGCTTTCCAGCCAGCCACTTCCGGTCAGAAAATGGATGCTCACCGCTCCAAACAGCACCAGCCCAACCAGCAGGCCAGTGATGGACAGAAACTGATGGAGCTGTGATCGCATAAACGAACTGGCGAGACGCAGTGAGGATCGAAACCTGCCACAGAGTGCTGGGGAACACTAATGAATCCGCAGCCCCAGACGAACCTCAATCGTCACGGCTTTGCCATCGCGCAGCAGCTCAATTTTGACCGCCTCTCCAGCCAGTTCCTCGCCGACGAGTTCTGCCAATTGCTGGACGGTACGGACCTGCTTCGACTGAAAGGTCACGATGATATCGCCCACCTGAATCCCAGCCTCAGCGGCGGGTGTGCGACGAAAGACCTCCACCACTTTCATTCCTCCCGACTCGGGGTCAGGATCGCCCGTCAGCCCCAGGTACGCCCCGCTGTGCGAACGGAAATCTTCGCCGGTCAAGAGACGATCCCAGTCGTCGTTGTAGGCAGAGATGGGGACGTGAATGTTGAACGAGGTCTCTTCACCAATCCGCGAGTTGATCCCGATCAGCCGGCCCTGCATGTCGAACAGCGGGCCACCAGAATCGCCACCGACGAGTTCACAGTCGGTCTGTATGTACCAGTGCGTCTTTTGAATCACCCGGCCCAAACGGGAGACGAGGCCCCGGTCCGCATCCCAGCCGCCAGGATGCCCCACGACCAGACACCAGTCGCCGAGTTCAATCGGATCGAACTTGCCCAGTTCGCAGTGCGGCCAATCTTTGCGATCAGAGTTAATCTGGACCATGCCAGCATCGAGCGTTTGATTGCGTCCCAGCGACTGCCCGAGATACTCATCGCCGTTGGGCATCAGAATGCGGACCCGTCGCCCCGGTCGCCCCACGACATGTGCGGCTGTGAGCACAAGTCCATCCGCCGAGACAATCACCCCGCTCCCCTGCGCCTGACCGACGCGCAGATTCACCGTACACGCCTTAAGCTTGGGCAGCATCGCGGTGACATGCCGCTCCATCGCACGCAAGTCTTCGATCGATTCTGGCAGCGCTTTGCGAAAGACCTCCGGCAACTCCGGCTCGGTGGCGGCCGTCGCCACCGCTTCCTGCTTTGCAGTTCGATCCGTCACGGTCGACTTATTGACCGACTGTGCATCCCCAACGACCGAGTCCTGCCCATCGAGCGAACCGGCAGACAGCAGAGTAACGAACACCAGCGACACAACCAGCAGCGGCCATCGCATAGAGAGAACTCCAGACAGGGAATGCAAAGCGGAACCCCACCATGATATTCCCTCGCACCGGGCAGACTCCAGTGCTCAACCGGAAATCGTGGGGAGGAGTGCACCTGAAAGATGGCGTTCGTCGCTGACACTGGCAGCGTCCAGTGCGACCTCAGGCATCCGAAATACAGCCATGTGATCAGCCGCCGGGAACGATTTGCGGCAGCCCGTCGCTCCCCCCAAACGACTGCGATGGCCCCACAGAGGGAGACCGCATGGTGGGCGGCATTGCCCCGTTCTCTCGCTGCAGATGCGAACGATAGCTTTCCGGCATCACGACACCCTGCCTATCACTCCGGGCCTCTGGCACGCTCATCTCAGCCGCAGGCATGCTGGCCGCCGGACGCGCCGTGTGTGGATACTGTGGCGGCTGAACCCCCTGAGCATGAGGGAACGTATACTGCGAGCCGCTTGTGGGATCGTACATCACAGAACCGCCGGGATGCGTATCCCCCTGCCGTACGTCCATGCCTGGAGCCTGTTGATATTGCTGTCCGCCCGCTTGTTGCACGGCGGTATTCAGATCGCGGGTCAGCTGTGCCCGTTGCTGGTCGTACATCTCCATGTTTGGATTGCCGACAAGAGGATCACGAACGTTGCCGCCCGCTTCATACCGCGATGCCGTCCCCAGTTGATGCGGCTGCGTCCGGAAGCCGTCGTTCGTCGGCACTTGCTGACCGTACTGATTGGTCATCATCCTCTGTTCGGGCATGTCGACGGCCATCTGCTCTCGCAGATCGACTGGAGCCGCCTCGCTAGGCAGATAGCGTTGCGGAGGCGGAACCGCAGCCCCGTTGAGCATGGTCGACGACCCCGGCGCCGCATGTGTGGCGGCCTGATCGAAGACTGGGAACATCGCCCCCGGACCAAACCCCATCCCCAGCCGGGCGGCAGCGCGACTCGCATCTTGCAGGGGGCTCGCCCCTTGCGGAGTGGCATCTGCAGTCACAGCCCCTCCGAACCCGGCATCACCTGATTCACCGTATCCGGAGCCATTCACATACGGGGCGGGCGTCTGTTGCTGCCCCGAGCGAGGATCATTCGCCCATTCCGCTGAAGCGACCGGCGCCTGTTGACCGCCCCGATGAAAAGCGGGATTCACCCCCGACTCACCTGGTCGCTGATTTCCTGGGAACTCCACACCGGCCGGCGCGACCGTCTGCCCCCAAGGCTGAGTCAACCGATCCACATTCGCCACAGGATTTGCCTCAGTTGTCGCATCTGCCTGAGTCCGCACCCCAGGCTGAATCGTGGGAGGCGGACCAAAATCTGGCTGGCGAGGCTGCTGCGCTGCCATCCCTTGAGGCCCAGAACGCATCGCATTCCGTCCTGACTCGGCCCCGTTTCCGCCACCGGCACCGAAGAATGCGTTTTCTACGGGCCGACCGCCCCGAGGAATCCCGCCAGAGCCATCGGCATGCCACACGGCGTCATTCCCGGCCAACGACTCCCCTGGCGTGCGCTGACCACCGGCTGCAAACTGCTCGCGACCGATCGGCTGCTCATAGGCTGCCCCAGACCCATCGAGCACAATCGGTCCTTGTGGCACGTTGCGGTAGCGTTCCTGATCAATGCTGGCCAACTGCTGACGCAGCATCGCTCCGTCATCCCAATTTTCCCGGCGCGGATCATTCATCGACGCCACTTGCCTTGCAGCGGCTGCCTCGGCGAGTTGACGTTGCCGTGCCTGCTCAGCGAGGCGGTTCTCTTCCATTCGCTGCCGAATGTCGCCCGCCAGTCGCTCTTCCTCCGAGGGCCGATTCCGCAGACGATCGAACAGCGACCGATCATCCCCCGTTGGCTGAGCCGCAGGCTGCGAGATGCCATGCTCGGCAAGCGCCTGCTCGATCTCCGCATTGTCCAGCACACGGCGATAGGTGGCCGTCGCCAGTTCGACCTTACCCTGCTCAGCGTACACATCGCCCAGATGCTTGACCGCATTCTGATTGTTGGGATCGTGAGCCAGCGCCCGGTTTAGGTACTGCTCCCCCTCCATCAGGCGTCCCTGCAACAAGTAGCTATAGCCCAAATCACCCAACACCTTCGAATTGGTCGGGGCCTCCGCGATTGCCTGCAGGTAGTGCTTCTCGGCTTCTGTGTACCGCTTCTGTAAATCGGCAACAATTGCCAGTCCATGGTGAGCATCAACACTCAGGGGCTGCTCGCGAAGGGCCGCTTCGAAATGCTGACGTGCGGCAGTCAGCTTGTCTGGACTACTCTCGTGATACCAGGCCGCCACCATTTGCTGACCGGTGCGGATGTGTTCGCTTGTAGCAGCGGGAACCGCACTGGGAGTGGCGCGATTCTCAGTCGCGCGACGCCCACTGGCGAGC
>JAGQQB010000194.1 GCA_020426425.1 Planctomycetaceae bacterium
AAGCAGCATTCCGCCAGCCACATCGCCTGGCCGAGTCGTCGGGAATCAATTCAAAGCACGACTCCCAAGATTCCAACCACTTTCGAGATGCACGCACTTCGCATTCTACGCGGCAAGTCCATGCTTGCTGTCGGTCCCCGCATCACGTAAACCTTGGTAGCCCCGAGGTTATGGCAGAAGCGAATGGCAAGACCTGCCGGTCGAGTTTTCCGGCTGGCGAAGCCTTGCAGGATTCGCCGAACATTCCTGATGGTGGCCACTTCGTGCTGCGGAATTCCCTGAATTCGTGATGCAGTGGCGTCGATTCTGTTGAGGAGGGATCCCATGGGGCGGATCATGTGCTGACGGAACCAGAGGGACCGATGTCTGCAAATCAAGCTCAACGTGCGAAACACTCATCCCAGCATGGGATGTGCATTTGGCACGGCATGCGATTGGGCGAAATGGTCCAGCTCTTTCGTAAACGACCACGACTGCACTGGTCCCGCTGGAATCGGATCGCGACTTTGCCAGTCCTTGGTGTGTACAACTCGATTATGGCCACAATCGAGACTGCCATCTATGCGCGCCGGCTGCAGCGAACAGAACTGAAAGGTCCGCCGATCTTCGTACTCGGCATGTGGCGCAGCGGCACCACACTGCTCCACAATCTGATGACGCGGGACGAACGGCACACCACGCCGACCATGTATCGCACACTGTTCCCGTGGCATTTCCTGCTGACCGAAAAGGTCGCCACACGGGCGACGTCGTGGCTCATCCCCAAGTCGCGCCCCATGGATAATGTACCGATGTCCTGGGACGCTCCTCAGGAAGATGACATTGCCCTGTGCATTATGACCCTGCTCTCCCCGTACACGTATTTGGTGAACCCCGACGACCGGGATCTGCACTGGCGAAATCTCGACTTCGCCGATGTGCCGCCAGCCCAGGTCGAGCAATGGAAGCAGGCCTTTCAGCTTCTGCTAAAGAAAATCACCCTGCGCGACCAGAAACGTGTGGTTGTGAAATCACCGCCACACATGTGCCGCATCCCGCTGTTACTGGAAATGTTCCCGGATGCCAAGTTTGTCTACATCCGCCGGAACCCGTACAACGTGTTCCGTTCTTCTGTCCATCTGCGTCGCACCATGGTTCATGAGAACGGACTCGGTTTGCCCGATGTGCCAGACCTGGAGTCGGAAATTCTTCGCACTTGCCGGGTCACTTACGATTGCTATGAACGAGATCGCGAGTTGATCCCCCACGAGAATCTGCACGAACTTCGCTTCGAAGACCTTGAAGTCGACCCTCTGGGTGAGATCGAGAAGGTTTACGAGTCGCTCAACCTGGGTGGCTTCGACGATGTCAGCGAGATCCTCCGTCCCGAAATCCCGCAGTTGCGGCGGTACAAAAAGAACGCGTTCAAGAACGATCCGCATTGGATGAACGTGGTCTACGAAGAGCTGCAGGACCAGTTCGAACGCTATGGCTATCCTTCGCCGTTCGAAGAACTCGAAGCTTCGGCGGCCTGAAGGGCTCCAGTGCCGTCGCCTACGCTACTCGGGCCCACGCTGAAGATTCGCCGGGATTGACGGAACAACTCGCAAAGTTTCCGGAACCCGCATGCCGAAGACTTCCTTAGGGGGAAGTTGCGTCATGCGTTCATTATGCCTGCTGCTGGTCCTGTTGACAGGGTGTCAATGCTGTGGCCTGACGGAGAGTTACCAGGACCACATCGATCCATGCGGCGACCATCAGGGTTTCGCTGAGTGGCTCTATCATCCCGGACTCGACCTCACACGGATCGGTCGCCGCGACTGGTGTCAATTTGGCTGGAACCAGCGTCTGTGCCCCTGCAAAGGCCAGTGCCGTCCCGCTGTTGTGTGCGAACACCAGTTCGTGGATGTTCACCCCATGACTCCTGCGGGGGCATCAGCCATCCCGCAGTCACCACCAGAGCCACCGGCATTGCGGCCTGATTCTCCGGTCGATCTTCCGGCACCGGCGCCGCTCGAAACCTCCACGAGTGGACCTGAGCATTCGGCTGCGTCGCTTCGCCAGGCGACACACATCGCGACGAAGACGACCGATGCCCCGCATGTCGTTGAAACGGCCGCGTTCGAATCACGGCAAACTTCGCCAGACGATGACGTCGCACCGTTTCCTGACGGCTCTGCTCTTCCGGCCAGCAATCAGCAGCCACAAAGCCAGCCTGCAGTCAACGGCCACACGCCTCAACTGGACATGGCCTGGACCATTCAGGGGGGAACTGAGCGCTCAGCCTCCGAACGAGCAGCAACTCCACTCGAAACTCTCGATCTGCCTGATGACCGCAGCGTACGATCCCGTCGTGCGACACCCGCTATGGGCGACTTCATCATCGCCCCCAAACCCGATCACTCCGCACTCCCCGAATGGGCCAGAGACCGGCACTGATCCCACCAGTCGCATCGCCGCACAGACGCCCCCAACAATTAGACACCTGTGAGTAGCGGGTTCGTCGACTGCGTGCTGCAACGGAGCATCAGTCCAGATGCCGACGCAAAGCCGTGGCTGTGAGACAAACTCCGGCACGAAGCGAATCAGCGTCCGAGAGAGTCTTGGACGCGATCATCCTTGCGGGAGGCTCAACCGCAGATGCCCCGGTTGCTCTTCAACGGTTGGGGCCGCAGGTCGTGGAGATCGCCGTTTTGTTGCCCCTGCTGTCAGGTGCGTCGCCCCAGGTTGGAGACCAACCTGGGGCAGCCAGCGGTGATTCGAATCACGGAGGACAGCGTCGTGCGCAGGGCTACTTCAGCGGCGGCTGCGGCAGTGCTTGGCCATTCGTCGTAAGAATCTGGACTTCGTGGGCGCGATGCGGGCCGGTGTAGGTCCAGACGATCTGCTTGTCTGGCGTCACTTCGAAAATCTTGATTCCCTTCGGGGCGTGGTAGCTGCAGATGATGGTGTTGCCGTTGGGGAGGCGTTGGGCGCCGCAGGGGTCGTCGAACGGATTACCGGGGAAGTCGTCGTTACTGACTTTCCAGACGACCTTGCCTTGCGCGTCGAAGATGGCGGTCTTATTGCCGTGGGTGAGATTAACGAGCACCTGGTTGTCGTCGAGCAGAATGGCAGTAAAGGGCCAGTTCTCGGCAGCACGACCGCCGAGTTCTTCGAGATCGGTCTTGATCACCCGGACGACTTCCCCGGCGGGCGTGTACTCCTTGACCTGAAACGCGAGCAGATGCGGGACCAGATAGTTGCCATTGGGCAGTTTGCGAGCCATGCGGGTTTGCATGTGGGCATTATTCGTCTCGGGCTGCAGAGGGCATTCGACCACGATCTCGCCAGTGCTGCTCACCTCCAGGAGTCGCGGCTTGTTCCCGAGTTCGGTAATCAGCGTGTTGCCGTTCTCTAATCGCTGGGCGGTGCCAAGTTCTTTGTTCTCGGGAGATTTGCGATAGTGAAACACCACCTCTTTTGCGGGCGTGAACTCTTTGACTTCGTCCCCCCAGGTGATGAGCAGATTGCCGTTGGGCAGCACGAACCCATCTCGGGCAGCGGGGCGACCCGAGTTCCAACCTTCGGAACCATCTTCTTCAATAATGCCGGTGAACGTGGGGCCGGCGATAAAGAACGAATGCCGAATCTCCTGGGCATGCAGCGGTCCGGCCACTGAAACAACACTCAGCACCAGACAACAAATCAGCAGCCGATTGACCATGGGAATCCTCGCGGTGAAGCCAGAGTGAAGTGAGATGATCAGTGCCCAGCATAGAACAAAACAGCGGGTCATCGCGAGCCGTCAGCAACTGATCTTGCAACGTTCAGCCGCCGAGCGTTTCCGGAGAATCTCACCCCAAGTCGAGGTTTCAAAAAAACCGCCGGTTGTTGCGGTGGAGCGGCAACTGATACTATTTGTCAGGCGCACGGCGGTCGCCGTGCGCGCATGACATGGTTCTGGAGTAACGATGATGACATTCCGAGTCCAATGGTGGCTGGCCCTGATGCTGTTCGTCCCGGCACTGGCTGTGGGGGACGACGCGAAACCAGCGGAGAAGAAAGAGGCTCCAAAGCCGGACACTGTGGCGATCATTCGGCTCGACAAGCCGATTTCGGATAAACCTGGCTCCGACGATCCCTTGTTTGGCACCGCCGCGCCCGAGGCGCTGCGTGATCTCGTGCAGCGGTTCCACAAAGCCGCCGATGATCCCCAGGTGGCCGCTGTCGTGGTGCTGTGGGGCGAAAATGGCTTGGGACGCGGGCAGGGAGCCGAACTGCGACAGGCGTTCGACGTGGTCAAAGCGAAGAAGCCAGTCTACGCCCATGCCGACACACTCACCACCGGTGGTTACAGCGTTCTCTCGGCGGCCAGCCGCATCAGTGTTTCCCCAACGGGCGACGTCTGGATTACCGGGATTTACGGCGAGCAACTCTATCTGCGGGGACTGCTCGATCTGCTCAAGGTGCAGCCGGATTTCCTCACCTGCGGCGAGTTTAAGAGTGCCGCCGAAACCTTCATGCGAACAGGGCCTTCAGAGCAGGCGTCGGAAATGTACGGCTGGCTGTATGACGACATCTTCCACAATATGAAACAGGACATGGCAACCGGTCGCAGCGTCGATGCGGCGAAGGTCGATGGCTGGATCAATCAGGGTTTGTTCTCGGCAGAAGCGGCTCAGAAGAGTGGGCTGATTGATGCCGTCGAAACCCGCGAAGATTTGACCGACACGCTGAAGAAGGCATTCGGCGCGGCGGTAAAGTTTGATCACGGGTACGGCCGCAAGTCGGGACCAGACATCGATCTGAACAATCCGTTCGCTGCGCTGCAGTTGTGGGCGCAAATTCTGGGCGGCAGCGAACCGCGCCGGAGCACACGGGATGCCGTGGCTGTCGTCCACATTGATGGCTCGATCAGCCTGGGGAACCCGGAAGTCTCGCCGTTCGGCGGATCGGAAGGAGCGTACAGCGAACCGCTTCGCAAGGCCCTGGACGAAGTCGCCGCCGATCCGCGTGTGCGCGCGGTGGTTTTGCGAGTGAACTCCCCCGGCGGCTCAGCCACGGCGAGCGAGATCATGGCTCAGGCGGCGCTGCGCGTGAAAAGCAAAAAGCCGCTCATTGTCTCGATGGGCGATGTTGCCGCCAGTGGTGGCTACTACGTGAGCTGTGAAGCGGATCGCATTTTCGCGAATCCGTCGACAGTGACCGGTTCGATTGGGGTCGTTGCCGGGAAACTGGCGACGGGCGATATGTGGAAACAGGTTGGCATTCACTTCCATCCGATCCAGCGCGGCGAGAAGTCGGGCATCTTTGGGATGGCGAGTCCATTCTCAGACGCCGAACGCGATGAATTGCAGGCCTGGATGGACGAAGTCTACGGGGTGTTCAAACAGCATGTGATGAACGGTCGCGAAAAGCATCTCTCGAAACCGCTGGAGGAAATGGCCGGGGGACGAGTCTTTACCGGCAAGCAGGCGCTGGAGCTTGGTTTGGTCGACGAACTGGGATCACTGGAAGATGCGATCGCCTATGCCGCCGCGCAAGCGAAAGTGGAGGACTATGAAATTCGCACGGTCCCCAAGGCGCGGAACATTCTCGAGCAGATGTTCGAAGACCTCTCACCGCAGAAGCAGAAGGACAAGCCACGACTGAGCCTGTGGTCGGCCGTTGTGCCACATCTCGACGGACTCGATCCCTTCCACATGGAGATGGTTCGGGACGCGGTCCGACAACTCGATCTGCTGCGAGAAGAACAGGTGCTGATGACGCTGCCGGTGTTCCGCATTCAGGAAGCTCTAATTCCAACGCGGTAATAATTGCCCTCACGATGTTTGCCATGGACTGCTCCGCGATTCAGCGTTTGATCGCAGAGCGATCAACGACTATGTCTTCATGTTCCTCGGGTCGTACCTGAACGACAACGCCCATCCACCCATGTCCGATCCCTTTCCCACCATCGAACTGCTCGAAGCAATGCATCTCTTCCCCTGCCAGTACACCTTCAAGGTGATTGGCCGGCCGAAGGATCATTTCATTGGTCGAGTGCTGGCGGCAGTGCGTTTGGAATTGGAAGGTGATGCCGAACCGGAATTCTCGTCGCGAGAGTCCTCGAAGGGGAAGCATGTCGCCGTCACGATTGAGCCGATGGTTACCAGTGCGAGCCAGGTGCTCGATATCTACAAACGTCTGCACGAACTCGAAGGGGTGTTGATGCTGATGTGAACCTGTGGCGAAACCGAACAATCAGGCCAAGATTCGGGGCGATGCCGCGAAAGACTGCATGGCCCCGAGTTTTTCGGAATAAATGGTTGCGCCGGCAGATCAGTCTCACCAGAGGGTGCTCATGGACAACGGAATCCGCACACTCACCGCCGAGGTGCTCGTCCGCGAGTATTATCAAGCGGTGTATAGGTTTGCGTTCCGGCTGTCCGGCTCGTCCGGTGATGCGGAAGATCTCACACAACAGACCTTCCTCGTCGCCTGCCGCAAGCTGGAGAGTCTTCGGGACGTAGACCGTGCGCGCTCCTGGTTGTTCACGATCGTGCGCAATCTCTACTTGAAATCCCGTCCAGCTCCTGAACGTGAGACCGCCTCCCTGTCCGATGTGGCAGAACCGACCGCGCATTGGGAGTGGGACGGCCAGATCGATCAGGAACGGCTGCAACTGGCGCTGAACGACCTTCCCGAGGCATACCGCACACCACTCCTCTTGTACTACTTCGAAGATTCCTCCTACAAAGAGATTGCACAGGTTCTAGAGGCTCCCATCGGAACGGTGATGAGCCGCTTGTCGCGTGCCAAAGAGGCGTTGCGCCAGGCCCTGGGATCTGCTGAAGACGCAGGCTTGGTCTCCCAGACCTCCCGCCGCTGACATTTTCCCGGCAGGGACCACCAGAGACCTTAAACACGAGACGACATCAAGCATGGACATTTGCCGCGAGGTGAGAGATCGACTGGATCTCACCACTGCTGCGCCGGACCCGGCGGGAGCAGATGCGGCTCATTTGCGAGAGTGCAGCGGCTGT
>JAGQQB010000195.1 GCA_020426425.1 Planctomycetaceae bacterium
GTGGTTGGCCGTCAAGTCGAACGCCCCGGAGTCTGGAATTACGAATTGATCGCTGTAGACGCCAACATGGATGGGCGAGTCGAGCGATGGGGCTGCTAGCACTACGTGGTACCCCTCTCCTTCAGCAATGGTAACTCGCAGGGTGGCCCCGGTTGCTTTGCAACCGTTGGGGGCCGACAGGCCATGGAGGTTTTCATTTTGGAGAAGCTTCCTGTCGACGGCGACGACCCAGGTTGGAGACCCGCCTGGCCCACCCTGTGCCGTGTTGGACCAGATCGTGCGTTCGTCGATCACCCCATTCCCCACTCCCGTTCGCGGATGCAGCGGTAGCTCCACCATAGGCCGATGGCGCTGATCAGGGCTACTGGAATCGTTAATCCGGCCAGCCAGGTGATGGTCTCATCGAGATGGCCCACACGATCTGAAGTCGAAACCGCGAAGTAGCTCACCACCTGGGCTTGAACGGAGAAGAAGCAGATGACCGTGGCGGGAATGCCGGTGAGCCATTTGCGATGCGAGGTGTGAAACAGCAGGGCACCAAAGATCGTCAGGGCAATCAGACTCAGGGACCAGACGAACAGGGTGAGGGTCGCTGCCAGGCTGTGTCCGCTGACAGGCCCGACGACCAAATGTCCCAACGGGGCAAGCGACAATGGCCAGAGTTCCAGCGTGATCGCCCAGGTCACGTCGCTGGCAAACTGCTGGCGGGTCATTGGTCGCATGAACTCGACCGGCAGGTACTGTCCGCGCTGAACCCACATGCCTGTGGTCACAAAGGCAGTCATGACCGCCATCATGGAGCACATGGCCCAGGCGAAGGGGAGTATGTCTTTGGGCACGCGGCCGGACCAGTACTGATACCCAATCATCGCGACGCCAAGCAGGAAGCCGACGATGAGCAGGAGCCATGCACGCATCGGCAATCCGCGGCGCCATAGCCCAATTCGTGCCCAGGCGGAACCTGCGTGCCATGTCAACCGATCGTAGTCACCCAGTGGCCGCATCATGGCTGGGTACGCCTGCTGCGAGGTGTTCTGGTTCAATTGGAATGGCAACGGTGATGCCGCAGGATAGTTCTCGCCCAGGTCGCGAGTCGCGTAGGGCAAGTGCCGAATGCCGATGGACATGATCAGCAATTGAATCAACAACACACTCCCGCTGATCCACGGCGACAGGCCGCTCAGGTACCACGTGACCTGGGCTGGGAAGATGTCGTAGCCCAGCGTGAGCGGCGTGAAGTTCAGTCCCATCAGCAACGCGAAGATGATGGTTGCTGTGTACCGGACATGCACAGAGTGACTGCACTGTAGCCAGTAGTACCCGCACAGGAACATGGGGACGTACAAGCAAACTGTAAGCAGTGGTATATGTGCGACATCCTCCAGTGGGGCCAACCAGCGACTGAGGGCGAGTCCAACGAACAACAACCCCAAAGGAACCAGCAGGTGTGGCCTGGTGTAGCGCGGTACGACCATCGCCGCTGGCACGACGAACTGTGTCCATAGCTGAATCGCGATCGCTCCGGTGATGATGACCATGGTCAACAGGGCTGCAGAGAGTCGCATCTGCGGCTTCCGCGAACGATGGGCAAGCAGGGATTTGACCGGCGACAGCGCGGTGCGTGCTTCGGCCTGGGTCAGTCCGCACATGGGCCAGTCGGCGAAGACCCACTGCAGACGCGGATGCTCACGTAGTGAACGCAGGTCTTCGGCTGTGAGTCGATCTTCATCGGCAATGATGAATCGATGGTCTTGGTGCAGATTGAGTTCCCCTTGCTCCACGGTAAGGATGCGTAATCGGGGCAGGGAGGCGACGACATCAATCAACTTCGGCGTGAGAGGAACCCCTTTGAGTTCCAGATGCTCGACGGTTTGGAACGACCGCAGTTCGTCCACGCGGTCAGGATGCAGGGCGCGATCGAGCACTAAGGTCTGAATGTGATGTTCACGTCCGAATTGCTCCAGCATCCCGGGGGCGTACGTCAGGAACTGGTTTGAGAAGTAGGTCAGCTTGTCGAGTTTCGCCAGCGCCTGCATGTCGGCAGGGCGCATCAATTCAATCTCACCGTTCTTGTACAGGCTCCGGCCACTAAGGCTGAGTGCGTCGAGATTGGTGAACTGATCGATCTCGGGCGGCAGCATCGGGTCGCCGCGACTGTGATCGATATTGTGCAGGGTGAGCCCGCGCACTCGGGCAGGGTCGTGCTCGGCGAGAAACTTGTCGAACTCCGGTTCGCGGACGAACTCCAGCGAATGCCATGGTCGGGGGACGATGGCCAGTCGCACGACCTTCTGTGCTCTCCGGGTCCAGGAAAACCCGGAGGCAACCATCGCGATGGCCACCAATATCAGCAGCCAGAAGGCCGGCCGGTCGGCGTACGTGGCCGCCACGTGCCAGATTTGAGAGCGGAGACGTGTCTTGGCGGCAGTTGCATTCATCGTGTTGACTCCCCACCGATGGCGAAGGCTGCCTCATGTCCGCCGCACAGATCGAGGAAGATCTCCTCCAGATTCAGATCGATCACCTCCAGTTTCGCGCTGTACCGCTCGGCGAGTTCGTCATACGACAACCGGTCCCGATCAACGCTCAGCAGCAGGTGCCGACCTTCCACACGCGAGTGAATCGCCAGCGGGCATTCCGTGGTTGCCGGAAAGTCTTCATCCCGAGTGAGACGCACGCGTTTGATACGGTCTTTGAGTTGATCGAGTTCTCCGTAGTAGGCGATCTCGCCCCCATGCATGATCGCGACATGCGAGGCGACACGTTCGACATCGGACATGATGTGTGTGGAGAACAGGACGGTGTGTCGTTCGTCTTCCGCCAGTTCGATGAGCGACTGCATGAACTGTCGGCGTGCGGCGGGATCGAGACTGGCGACCGGTTCATCGAGAATGAGCAGTTCGGGATCGTGGCCGAGTGCGAGAATGGTCGCCAGCTTCTGACGTTGTCCAACCGAGAGTTTGCCGACTTGTTTCTTCGGATCAACGTCCCACACCTTGAGCCAGCGACTCACGCGGTCGCGGCTCCAGTGCTCGTAGAATGCGCCCACGTAATTGGCATGTGACTGCACTGGCATCCAGGGGAGCAGGGCGGGCTCCTGTGGCACGTAGCCCAGGCGATCTTTCGCCTTCACCGAAAGATCCCAACTCGGTTCCCCCAACAACTCGGACTTCCCGGCCGATGGCTTGAGCAGACCGAGCAGACACTTGATGAGCGTCGTCTTCCCGGACCCGTTCGCACCCAGAAGGCCCACAATCTGCCCTTGCGGGATCTCCAGGTTGATCCCCTGCAGGACTTCCTGATTTTCGAACGATTTGTGCAGTCGCTCAGTGCGCAGCACGATATTCGATGGACTCATGAGTCATCTTCCAACTGAGTTGGGCACGTAAACGTGCCGGGACAGATTCAGTCCTTCAGTACGCCATCCAGCACGCGCCGGATCTGTTCATCGGTCAGCCCCAGTTGTCGTCCGCGAACGACCGCCTGTTCCATGTGGGGCCGCAGTTCACGACTCCGTTCCGCCACCGTGCCGGTCGATTCGGTCGTTGCGATCGCCATACCGCGACCTCGGATCCGTTCGACGACTCCTTCCGCCTCCAACCGGGCATACGCCTTGGAGACAGTCATCATGTTCACCCCCAGCGCGGTCCCCATTTCGCGGACACTGGGGAGCATGTCCCCAGCCTGCACCTGCCCCCCGACCACCAGCGCGGCGACCTGATCCATCAACTGTCGATAGATCGGGACCCCCGACGAAGGGTGAATGTCAAATTGGGCCGGAGTGATTTGCATTGGTGTATTAGTATCGTAATACACCGGTGCAGTCAAGTGGGTTTTTGGGGTGAGGGGTGGTGGAGGGTTGAGGGTGGAGAGTTGAGGGAGGAGCAATCTGACACCCGACCCCTGGCACCCGACCCCTGGCACCCGACCCCTGAACCCTGCCCTCGCCGCCGTCGCGCTGACGGCACTGCGACGGATTGGTACAGTGATGTCTCGGTCAGGCACGCTGTTGTCTGCTGCCCATGGTCCCCCCTGACTTTGCCCCGCCGTTGCTCATGTTACGACTGCTTTGCTGCTGTGCCACTCTATTAACGTTCGCCAGTTCCGTCAGTGCCGGGACGTCGAACAGCCTGATGGATCTTTCACAGGATGGTCGGCTGCTCGCTTGTTCGAATCGCGATTCAGGGACAGTTTCGATTGTCGATTTGCAGAGTGGTGAGTTGCTCCGTGAAGTGCCGGTCGGTCGGCATCCTGAAGGGGTTTGCTTTCTGGGGGCGACGCATCAGTTGGTGGTGGCGGCGTATGCCGATGATGTCGTTGTCGTGCTGAATGCCGATACCGGCGAGATCGGTAAGCGAATCGATGTTGACGATGAGCCGTACGGTGTCGTCGCCTCGACAGATGGGAGCAAGGTTTTTGTGACGCTGGAGTTCCCTGGCAAAGTTGCGGAACTCGATGTCGCCGCAGGCAAGGTGAGCCAGGAGTGGTCGGTCGGTACCTTCCCGCGCGGCATCGCGCTCAACACAGATGGGCTGCTGTACATCACTGAGTATCTGAGCGGGGCGCTCAAACAATTCGAGCCGGCGAGCGGCAAGGTGCTGAATGCCGATGAGTCCGGCACGCATGTGACCGAGCATTGGGCGGGAACACCGGAGGACAGTCTCGCGCGACAGGTGGCGCTGCATCCTGTGAGTGGCAAGGCGTATGTCCCGCATCAACGCTCGCGTGTGACAGTCGCGCACGGGGCCGGGTCGATCTTTCCGTATGTGACCGCCATCAATACGCAGCCGGATTTCGATGTCGAGAAGAAACGGCGACGACGAATCCAGATGGACTCCTTCCGCGGGACGTACGTGGTCGCGAATCCCTGGGAGGTCGCCTTGTCGCCGACTGGTGATCGGCTGTATGTCGTCTTCAGCGGGACCGATGACATGTTCATCTGCGATGTGCTGGACGACAACTATCGCGAACTTGAGTATGCCGGTGGGTTGCGATTGGGGGCGAATCCTCGCGCGGTGCGTGTCTCCGCCGATGGCAGCCGCTTCTACGTTTACAACGCCCTCGACTTCACCGTGGTCGGCTACGATGCCGCCTCGCTGCAACAGGTGCTGTCGACAACAGTGACGAGTTGGCCGGGGACAGCGGAGGAACTGCTGGGCAAGAAACTGTTCTACACCGCGAACGCACCGATGACGCGGCAGCGCTGGATTTCCTGTTCATCGTGTCATCCCGACGGCGATGCCGATGGTCGTACCTGGCAACAGCCGGAAGGATTGCGCAATACGCAAGCAATGCTCGGGTTGAAACACACGCATCCCATTCACTGGTCGGCCGATCGCGACGAAGTCCAGGACTTCGAGATCACGATTCGCTCCCCGCTCATGCAGGGGCGAGGCTTGATCAAGGGTAAAGTCAACGACGGACTCGGTGCCCCGAATGCAGGACTCTCCGCCGAACTCGACGCCCTCGCCGCCTACACCAACTCACACGGATTCCTGCAAAGTCCCTTCGCCAAACAGGGGCTGAGCGAATCGGCTCAGCGGGGCAAGGAGTTGTTCTTCTCCGCGACAACCAAGTGTGCAGAGTGCCATTCCGGAACGTATTTCACCGATCTGAAAATGCACGATGTCGGCACCGCCGCGACCGATCCGACCGAGAAGTTCGGACCCGAGTTTGACACACCAACGCTGCTGAGCGTGTACCGATCGGCCCCCTATCTGCATCACGGTCAGGCGGCTACATTGGAAGAGGTCCTGACCACGCACAATCCCGACGACCGCCACGGTGTCACCAGTCACCTGTCGCCGCAGCAGATTGCCGATGTGGTTGAGTACATGAAGGCGCTCCCGCTGGAGGACATGCCTTAGCAGGTTAGAGATGAGCGGTTAGAGGTTAGAGTGGGATTTGTTCGTTGCTTGTCGCTCCTTTCCTGGCCCCTAGACTCTGGTCGCTCGGCGTTTCCCATTCGCCATTGTCCTCCAGCAAGACTCGCACCACCCAGTCCCAACGCACCGCCATGCAAGTTGCCCTGTTTGTTCCCTGTTACGTCGACCAGTTCTATCCCGATGTCGCGATGGCGACGCTCGAGTTGCTGGAGTCGCTGGGGTGTCAGGTGGAGTTTCCTGAGGCGCAGACCTGTTGCGGTCAACCGATGGCGAATACCGGTTGCTGGGACGATGCCCGACCGCTGGCGAAGCGGTTTATTGAGATCTTCAAAGACTTCGAGGCGGTCGTCTGTCCATCGGGTAGTTGCACGGCGATGGTGACGCATCACTACCACGATCTCGTCGGTCACGACGACGCTTACGAATCGCTCCGCAAGAAAACGTATGAACTGACCGAGTTCCTGGTCGACATCCTGAAGGTCGAGTCACTCCCGGCCCGGTTTCCGCACAAGGTCGGACTGCACAACAGTTGTCACGGACTGCGGGAGTTGCGACTGGGGAGTTCCTCCGAACGGATGCTCCCGGCGTTTAGCAAGGCGCGGCAACTGCTCGCGATGGTCGAGGGAGTCGAACTGGTCGAGTTGAATCGTAACGATGAGTGCTGCGGCTTCGGCGGAACGTTCGCTGTTTCCGAAGAGGCGGTCTCCTGCATGATGGGGAATGACCGCATTCACGATCATCAACAGGCCGGGGCGGAAGTGATCACCGCTGGGGACATGTCCTGCCTGATGCACCTCGACGGATTGATCCGGCGGCAGAAATTGCCGGTACGTGTGATGCATCTGGCCGAGATCCTGATGGGGCGGACGAAGCCTGCGTAGGGGGCGGGGTAGGATTCAGGAATCGGGATTCAGGAGTCAGGGGGCAACGCAATTCGCGTTTCCCTCAACACTCAACTCTCAAGCCTCCACCAGCTCTGGACTCTAGACCCTCCGTCCCCCAATTGTAAAAGCTCCAATGTTCGCGAGAAGGGCGGCAAAGATGGCCGAACAGGGCTTGGGGCGTGAAGGCATTTGGCGATAAAACATCGGTC
>JAGQQB010000196.1 GCA_020426425.1 Planctomycetaceae bacterium
CAGGCCGTCATAATCGGTGACGTCGATGAATGTTCCATCTCCAAGATTCTCGAACAGGCGATTGATTCCGGGTCCAGTTGTATAGAGGTCGGGCAGACCGTCCCCATTGAAATCGCCCGCAGTGGCACCATGTCGAAAATCGCGGGAACCGACGTATGCGAAGCTCGTTAGATTGCGAAAGCCCTGGCCGGAGTTGCGAAAAAACTGATCCTGCGATCGTTCCGAGGGTTTCTCAAATTGCCCTCCCTGCGGAAAGAAGAGATCCGGCCACCCATCGCGATCATAGTCAAGCACCGCCACCCCCCCGCCGGGAGACTCAACCATCTGAAGGCCTTCTTGCGAGGGTGACTTTCCATTGTCATATTGGAATTCGAGTCCCGCAGAATCGGCATCGTCACGAAAGCCGACCGTCTGGGCGATCCCATTGGTCGTTGCACTCGAGGATGGTGTTGTTCCCGTTGGCTGGGGGACAGTCGGCAACGGCAAATCGGAGAGGTCGATCTGGTTCGCAGGGTTGTGGATTTGCTGCATCCGCACGATTCCCCCCTGCTCCAACGACTGCCTTAATTCATTGAGCCGGTCGTTCAGTGTTGGCTCGTAGATTCCGAGTTGAATTCCCAACTGATACCACCCCCACGTCTCCCAACCATGCCCCAATTGATCGCTCAGTTTTGCGGCGGTATCAATGGCTTTGGGGTTTTCGGAATTGGTGTGCAACTCCTTGGCCGCCTCGATGAATTGTGTCTGTAGGATGTGGCGAGTCGCAAAGACTTCTGCCTCGAGTGTGCGGTCTAATGCCGTAAGAGATTGCGCAAGCTGGTATGTCGCTGCTTCGTGATCCGGAGAGCGACGCAGGGTTTCCCAGGCACAGCGCGCGGCGGCCATGTGCTGCCCGTTCCGGACCGCGTAGTTGGCCAGAGTGAACAGAATATCCGGATCGGAATGCGCTTCCTGCGGCAGCCTGTGAAACCAACGCCGGAAATCATCCTCACGACCTTCGCTCAGATAAACGAGTCCGAGGCGTGCTTGCGCTTCAAATGCCAGAGGGTGTTGCTCCACCACCTTCGATAAGAGATCCTTCGCAAGGTGAAACTGCTGGTCCCGCATTCGCAGGCGGGCGAGACCATATAGCGGCCACACATCGTCCGGAGAATGCTCCCGACAGCGAACAAGAGCATCCTCATCTTCCGTGGCCGCCGACTCCCAGCCCAGGACTGCAAGGTTGCGAGAGGAAAACTCTCCGCCACGGATCGCAGCAATGAGGTGTGGCGTCATCTCGCGACGGCGTCCCTCCACCTCAAGCAGCATAGCCAGCGCCTGATGAGCCGGCACGAACTCCGGGTCGAGTTCCAGCACCGATTGCAACATGGCCTCTGCCTGTGACGAAGCACCGAGAAAGTGAAAAGAGACTTCAGCCGCAAGGCATCGCGACAGCTTGTAATCCTCGGGGCGCGTATCTTCAATTTTCATCCAGTGGTCGACTGCAGCAACATAGTCCCCCTGCTGAGCTGCTGCCTGACCAGCTAAGATCATGGCAGCACTCAGGTCTGGATTCTGTTCAATCGTCGAGGCAGCCAGTTTCTCGGTCTCCGCCCATTCACCTCGACTGAAGGCCGCACGGGCTTTTGCCAGCAATTGTTCCGCCGATTGCGTCTCGGGGGCGTTTTGGCCAGAGTTGCAGCCGAAGGACACCATGATCGCCAAAACAGACGATGCCAAGTGCACTCCAAGGCATCCCCACGTCCGAGTTCCCGTCATCACGCGCACTTCCGCCTTCCCGTGATTGAACAGCGATGCATCCACCTCGATCCTTCTTCAAAGATGTCTAGGATAGTACCGCAGATCAGAACACGATTCCAAACCGCCGCACCAGCGGGTGGCGGCGGTCTGGTCGGTTTCGGTGAGTGGCCGGGTAATTCGGTCGACGCAGGAGCATCTCTTAGCTTTGAAGCGGATTGAGGCTGGTCACTGCTTCTGGAATCGCTTGAGCATGCCTCCGTTTCCAAAAACTGCCGATCGCAGGTAAACTCCTGCCAGGTCCGAGGGTGGCGGTTCGCCCACGGGGTGGCATTTGCAGATAGCGACAAAGGATGTGCGACAGATGAGGCGACAGTTTGGTGTATGGAGCGCAGTTGCGTGTTGTGTGTTGCTGGTGTCTTCTGCGCAGGCGGACTGGCCGCAGTGGCGTGGGGCGGCTCGGGATGGGAAGGCGGATGCTCAGGGGCTGAAGCTGAACTGGGAAGCCAAGGCTCCGCAACATGTGTGGACGGTGGAGGGGATGGGTGAAGGTTACGCCAGCATGGCGATTGTAGGAGGCCGCATCTACACCACTGGAAATCAGAGCGATGGACAGGCGGTGACTTGTGTCTCGGCCGAAAATGGAGAAAAGATCTGGTCGACACCCCTGACAGATAAGAAGCCCAAGCACGGCTACGAAGGGTCCCGCTGCACACCGACGATTGATGGGGATCGGCTCTATGTCGTGACCTCCAATGGACAGATCTCATGCCTGCGAACGGGAAATGGTGAAATCGTCTGGGCGCGCGACTTCCAGGATTTCGGCGGCAAGATGATGTCCGGCTGGGGCTTCTCGGAATCGCCGCTGGTCGATGGCGATTGGGTCCTGTGTACCCCAGGCGGATCGGACGCGATGATCGTCGCGCTGAACAAGCAGACTGGCGAGGAAGTCTGGCGGTCGGCGGTTCCAGAACTGGGCGACGCCGGTAAGGATGGAGCCGGATACTCATCGATCGTCATTTCCCATGGCGCTGGCGTGAAGCAGTACATCACACTGGTGGGCCGGGGTGTGATTGGAGTCCGGGCGGAAGATGGCAAGTATCTGTGGGGGTACAACAAGGTCGCAAACGGCACCGCGAACATCCCCACGCCGATTCCAATTGGCGACTATGTGTTCGCTTCGAGTGGTTATGGAACCGGCGCCTGCCTGCTCAAGCTGGAAGCCAGCGGAAGTGGCGTGGAAGCGACAGAGGAGTACTTCCTCGACGCCAAGACTTTTCAGAATCACCATGGTGGCATGATCCTGGATGGCGACTACATCTATGCCGGGCATCAGCACAACAAAGGCTTTCCGATTTGCCTGGAATGGAAGACGGGCGAGGTGAAGTGGGGCGGTAACATCCGCCCTGAAGGGAAAGGTTCGGCGGCAATTACCTACGTCGATGGGCAGATCATCTTCCGCTATCAGGATGGTCTGATCGCGCTGATCTCGGCATCGCCGGAAGGCTACGCCCTGAACGGAACCTTCACCCCGGAGTTCCAGGAGAAGGAAAGCTGGTCGCATCCCGTGGTGGTTGATGGCAAGTTGTATCTGCGCGAGCAGAACAAGTTGATGTGCTATCAGCTGTAATCCGCCCAATCGTTGCTGCGCTCAACTCTCGGTCCTTCATGAGTGAGGGACCGAGAGTTTTTTATGCGCGGTGACCGAGGCGAAACGGTCATCTTGTCCGGGTTCTGTCAGCATTGAAGCCGCATTCAATCACGGATTCGGGGATTGTACGGACCGGGGAATCGTGGAAGCTCACGAAGCTGCGTACACTCACTGCATTGTTTGCAGCATGCCGTCAGATAGCGATGCTGGGGGTAGAGTTGGAAGTTCCCAAGAATCCTCTCACTCCCATGTGTGCTCATGATGAGTTATCCCGACCTGACCTGGGGCGATCCCTGGCAACTGGTGACCTGGGTGAAGCAGTTGGAAGAACTGACTGGTCTTGCCTTCGGCCTGCTGGAGGTGATTCCGCCACCATCGAGCGTCTGGAAACCGGAGTTCCGCGAAACCTCGTCCACGTTGTGTTATCAGGTCACGACACCGGCGGGAGAAGTGCTCGGGGGAACGCTGCCGCGTGAATCGTCGCCTGGTTGGGCCACAGCCCGACGACTGGTCTCACTCGCGAGTGGTCAGTTGCGAGCCGAGTTGGCGGAACACACACTCCGGCGCGATGTCCACGAGGTCACTTCCCATACGCTCGAACTCTACGAACAGGTCAGCACGCTGCACCAGATTGTGGAGAGTCTCTCCCCAACGTCCGATCCCACCGCCGCGACCGAGTCGTTGCTGCGGACGCTGACGGAGTCGCTGGCTGCGCGGGATTGCGACTTGACACCTCTCCTCCCGCGCCAGCGGTATGTGCGATCGACTGAAAGTGATGGTGTTCGACGCACGATGCTCTGGCGGACGGGCGAAGCCGAGAACCGTTCGGCAACTGAGGACCCAGCAGGCGGGAACATCGCATCTGGGCAGTTTCTTGCGGTCGAGGTGCATCGGCCCGATGGGCAGCCATCGTGGCTCACCGTCCACCGGGATCTGCATGCCGAGGAGTTCCTCAGCCAGGATGGTCTACTCCTCGGTTCGGCGGCGACACTCCTGGAGTCCTACCTGAACAATCATGCCTTGTTGCAAGAGAAGGACGCCCTGCTTCTAGGGTTTGTTCGTTCGCTGGTCACGACACTCGATGCCCGTGACCACTACACCTGCGGACACAGCGAACGTGTGGCAGCGGTCGCCGCCCTGCTTGCGAGTCGGCATGGACTCCCTGAAAGCGAAGTCCAGAAGATTCACACAAGTGGATTATTGCATGATATTGGCAAGATCGGCATTGAAGATGCCGTACTGCGCAAGCCGGGAAAACTGACCGAGCAGGAATGGCGAGAAGTGCAGCGACATCCCGTGATCGGTGATGAAATCTTGGCGCCACTCGACGCCTTTGCCGACCTGCGTCCCGGCGTGCGTTTTCATCACGAAGCATGGGATGGCAGCGGGTATCCCGATGGGCTGGCGAATGACGCGATCCCGCTGATGGCCCGCATTCTCGCAGTGGCCGATGCCTTTGACGCAATGGCGAGTGATCGTCCCTATCGCGAAGGGATGCCACTGGCCAAAGTGTCGCAGATTCTCCTGCAGGGCCGAGGCGAGCAGTGGTGCCCAGACACCATCGACCTGTTTCATCGCCACCGAGATCAAATCATCAACACGTGGTTGTCGCATCACTCACGGAATCGCGAGGCACGTGAGATGGCGTGAGCGAGGTCAAAGCGCAGCGGCGAGAAGCGAGCAATCGGCACAGCTGCAGCAAGTCTGCGCGCCTTGGCGAACTAAGCGGATGAGTGCAGTCGTGCCGACGGCGGTCGAACATGCGCCATCAGGCAGCGACGCGGTCGTGGACCATGTGCTGTTGTTCGGCCTGCAGCACTTCCTTGACCAGCCCCTGGTAGTCCTGCGCCCCAGCCGAGACAGGCGCATACTCATAAATGGACTGGCCGTGGCTGGGGGCTTCGGCCAGTTTGATGTTGCGGCGAATCCGGTTGCTAAACACCTGGGCCGAGGCCCACGGCGCCTGAGGATCGCTGTGCGAGAGGAAGTGCAGGATGTCGTCGGTGACGTCCCCAGCCAGTCGCGTGCCGGTCTCGTACAGACACATCACGATGCCGGTCACTTTCAATCCGCGATTGAGTCGACGGTTCACCAGAGCCGTCGTTTCAAACAACTTTGAGAGTCCCTGGAGCGCGAAGAAATGCGGCTGCAGTGGGATGAAGACTTCGGTCGCGGCGGTCAGTGCGTTGACGGTCAGCACGCCCAACGATGGGGGACAGTCCATGACGATGTAGTCGTACGCACCATCGACATTCGCCTGAGCGAGCGCGTTCTTGAGTACGAATTCGCGGCCGGGAGCGTCGACCAGTTCCACCTCGGTCGCGGCCAGATCAAGATCGGCCGGGGCCAGCCACAGGTTCTCGGTGGCGAGTTGCACGACTTCATTGAACGACTTTCCGCCCGCGAAGACCTGATAGATCGAATGAACTCCACCAGAGACGTCCACGCCCAAGTGCAGCGACGCATGCGCCTGAGGATCGAGATCAATCAGGCAGACGCGACGTCCCTGCAGCGCCAGCCCGGCGGCCAGGTTCACACTGGTCGTGGTTTTCCCCACGCCCCCCTTCTGATTCATGACGGCGATGATTCGCATCCTTGCGGTCCTCTCGTTGGGCCGTATTCACAGTCAATGCCGCATCGGCGCATAGTCTTCCTGACCATCCGAGTGGCTCCAGAACTATATCGTGCGAGCGGAAACTGGAGATAGAGGAGTTTCTCGGAAACGCAGCTGTCCTGCCGTAAGGCTGCCACAGGTGACGTTTACGAAGATTCCGCATGCGATGCCGCCGTGCATGCGCGATCAGCAGGTTCCTCGTAAAACAATGCATCAACGGGTTTTCACCTATTTGCAATTGCGGTAGCATGAGTTCCTCGCGCGGCCGAGCCAACACTGTTCCGCCTGCATCCACATCAGTTCGAAAGAGCCCACCATGTCGCAACCCACCAACGATCGTCGTGATTTCCTGAAGTCGTCCGCTGTAGTCTCCGCTGCGAGCCTCGTCGCCAGCTTGGGCAGTACCGCTGGGGTGTACGCCGCCGGTGATGATGTGCTTCGGGTGGGCTTGGTGGGATGCGGCGGTCGTGGTTCGGGAGCGGCGTCGCAGGCATTGAATGCCGATCCCAATGCTCAACTGGTCGCCATGGGAGATGCCTTCGCCTCGCAAATCGAAGGGAGCCTCAAGGCGCTGAAGAATCAGAAGAACATCGCCGATCGGGTGGTTGTCACCCCGGAGAATCAGTTCGTCGGCCTCGACGCGTACCGGTATGTCGTGGACAGTTGCGATGTCGTCATCCTCGCCTCGCCTCCTGGCTTTCGCCCCGAACATTTGGCCTATGCGGTCGAGAAGGGGAAGCATGTCTTCACCGAAAAGCCGATGGCGACTGATGGTCCCGGCGCGCGGTGGGCAATGGAATCGGTGAAGAAGGCTAAGGAGAAGGGGACTGCCATGGTCGCCGGGTTCTGCTGGCGCTATGACTATCCTCGCAAGGCGATGTTCGAAAAGGTGCTCGCTGGGGAAATCGGCGATGTCCTTTGCGCCTACGGCACCTATCTGACCGGTCCC
>JAGQQB010000197.1 GCA_020426425.1 Planctomycetaceae bacterium
ATCCCGGTTTCGAACACTTCCGTCTTCGAGGAGAGATCCTCCAGACGGGGAGGATTGCGGTGAATTGGCCACCGCTCGCCAGCGGCCACTTCGCCCCGACCATCGATTGCCTCGCCGAGCACGTTGAACACGCGTCCCAACGTCTCTTTGCCAACCGGC
Source organism: Planctomycetaceae bacterium (assembly GCA_020426425.1). GTDB lineage: Bacteria > Planctomycetota > Planctomycetia > Planctomycetales > Planctomycetaceae > JACKHO01. The sequence continues at coordinate 160 of JAGQQB010000197.1, forward strand.
ACCGACACAGGAGCTCCGGTGTCTTCCACGTCCATGCCTCGGACCATCCCGTCGGTCGATCCGAGAGCGACGCACCGTACGCGGCTGCCACCAAGGTGCTGCTGGACCTCCCCAGTCACCTTGATGTGGACCCCCTTGATCTCTTTGTCCACCTTGATGGCGTTGTAGATCTCAGGCAGATGCCCATCCTGGAACTCGACGTCAAACGTCGATCCGATGATTTGGGTCACTTGGCCGATATTTGTTGCTGTGGCTGTGCTCATGGGTTCCTCGCTGGCGCGAGAGGAGTTAGGAGTCAGGAGTTGGGAGCTAGGTTTATTTTTCCAGAGCGATCCGCAACCCGGTCAGCATGCGTCCTACTTCCTCAAGCTGTACAGTGATTTCCGTCAGTTGGTCGTGTGATATGTATCCCAGTCTCTGGGCGACACCCAAATGAGTGTCAACTTCGGCGAGCGAACCCGCCGCAATGCTCAAGTGATTCAAATAGGCCCCAGTCATCCCCCGCCCTCGCCGTTCCGCGATATTGGCAGGAACCGAGACGATGGCACGCCTTAGTTGTGATGTCAGCCCGAACCGTTCGACATCCGGGAATCGACGAGTCAGTAGATAGCAGTTCGCAACCAAGTCCATCGCCTTCTGCCATACCAGCAGGTCACGATGGCTCCGAACATTCATCCCTAACTCCTAACTCCCAGCTCCTAAATCCTTCCCTACTCCAATGCCGCTGCCCCGCCGATGATTTCGGCGAGTTCGCTGGTAATTTGTGTCTGTCGCGCCCGGTTGTATTCCATCGAGATGTCACGAATCATCTCTCCGGCGTTCTCCGTGGCCGCCTTCATGGCGACTCGACGGGCAATTTGTTCTCCGACTGCTGCATCGAGGAAGCACTTGAAGAACCGGGCTTTGAATGCAGCGGGGACGATTTCTTCTAAGATCTCTTCGGCGCTGGGGAGAAACTCGTATTCCACTCCCGAACCACTTTCGCTGGTTCCGCTCGCCAGATCCCCGATCGGAAGTAGCACTTCAGTCGCTGCCGTCTGTCGGGCGGCGGACAGGAACTGCTGGTAAACGATTTCCACTCGATCGGTCCGGCCAGCGATGTAATCGCCCACCAGTCGCGACGCAATGTCGTTGACTTCGTCGAAACCGGGCTTGTCTTCGAACTGGGTGTACTTCTGATCGACCGGGACGCCTTCGAACTTCATTGTACTCAGGCCCCGCTTGCCCGAGACTTCCAGACGCAGATCCAGACCTTCAGCTTTGATCTCGCGAATGCGCGCCATCGCCTGTCGCAGAATGCCGCCGTTGTAACCGCCGCACAAGCCCCGATTCGAGGTCAGCACCAGCAATGTGACGTGTTTCGTTTCCGCACGCTGTTGCAGCAAAGGATGCGAGAACTGCAGGTCGGCCTGGGCCAGATCGGCGACGATCTCGTTGATCTTCTTCGTGTACGCAGCGGCCTCGGTCGCCCGGTCCATCGCCTTCTTAAACCGGGCGGTCGCAATCAATTCCATCGTTCGCGTAATCTTGCGGATGTTGCGAACGGCCTTGCGGCGTTTAACTAGTGCTCGTGCTTTACCCATGGCGAGGGGGCAGGGGTCAGGTGTCGGGGATCAGGTGTCAGGGCTTGCAGTTAGCTTGCCCATCAGTCCCGACAACATCTTCCTGATCTATTCCAGCTGTTGTAAACATGTGGCCTCATGGCCGGGCGCGACGTACTTCAGACGACCGGCGATGAGGATGTGCGTTTCAAGTTCTGCTAATGATCCGTAGGCAATGGACAGGTGGTTGATGTAAGCCCCACGCGTGCGACGACTATGGCCTTCTGCGATATTCGCGGGGACGGAAACCGCCGCCCGCTGCAATTGACTCGCTAATCCATATCGCTCGCTGCTGGGAAAACCTTCCGTCAATCGATAACAGGCAACAACCAACTCCATCGATTGCTGCCAGACAATCAAGTCTTTGTAACTGCGAATCGGAGTCATGGCTTATCCCTGACCTCTGATCCCCGACCCCTGACCCTTGGTCACGCAGTGACCGCCGCTTCCTCCTTGGCGCTGGTCGCTGCATACCTTGTCGCGAACTCCGAGAGAGCCGCTTTCAACTTTTCTTCGGTGTCGTCGGCCAGCGCCTGTGTGTTGATGATGGCGTTGCGGACTTCACTCTTTTCTTCTTTCATGAACCGCAGCAGTTCCTTCTCGGCGGCCGCCACATCGTTGACGGGCACCTTGTCCATGTATCCTTTGGTACCGGCGTAGATCGAGATGACCTGATCGGCGAAGTGGAGCGGTTCGTATTGTGGCTGCTTGAGCAGCTCGACCATGCGGTAACCGCGGTCGAGCTGACGCTGAGTCGCAGGATCGAGTTCGGTACCCAGTTGGGCGAATGCTTCCAGCTCGCGGAAGGCGGCGAGGTCGAGTCGCAGCGAACCGGCGATCTTTTTCATCGCCTTGGTCTGGGCATTACCACCCACGCGGGAGACCGAGATCCCTACGTTAATGGCGGGCCGCACACCTGCGAAGAACAGGTCGGGTTCGAGGTAGATCTGACCATCGGTGATCGAAATCACGTTGGTGGGGATGTACGCGGAGACTTCCCCTTCCAGCGTTTCAATGATCGGCAGAGCGGTCATCGAGCCGCCACCGAGTTCGTCACTCAGCTTGGCCGCTCGTTCAAGCAGTCGGCTGTGACAGTAGAACACGTCCCCCGGATACGCCTCACGACCGGGTGGACGACGCATGAGCAGCGAGAGCTGACGATACGCCTGAGCCTGCTTGGTCAAGTCGTCGTACACGCACAGGGTGTGCTTGCCCTGATACATAAAGTGCTCGGCCATCGCCGCTCCGGCATAGGGAGCGATGTACTGCAACGGAGCAGGATCCGAAGCCGACGCAGCCACCACGATGGAATAGTCCATCGCCCCATTGGCCGTCAGGGCTTCCACGATCGCGGCGACTGTCGAGGCACGCTGACCGCAAGCGACGTACACGCAAATGACGTCGCCCCCCTTCTGATTGATGATCGTGTCGATCGCGACGGCAGTCTTACCAGTCTTACGGTCGCCGATGATCAGTTCGCGTTGTCCGCGTCCAATCGGGGTCATCGAGTCAACGGCTTTGATCCCGGTCTGCAATGGCTGCTTCACCGGCTGCCGTCCAGCCACACCAGGAGCTGGTGTTTCGACCGGGCGCGACTCGCTGGTCACGATGGGGCCTTTACCGTCGAGCGGATTTCCCAGCGGATCGACCACGCGACCAATCATCGCGTCGCCCACAGGGACCGACAACAACTGACCGGTCGTCTTGACTTCGTCCCCTTCCTGGATGCCCAGGTAGTCCCCGAGGATGATGATCCCCACCGAGGTCTCTTCGAGGTTAAAGCACAAGCCGCGCGTGCCATCTTTGAATTCGACCATTTCCCCTGCCATGGCAGAAGAAAGGCCGACCACACGGGCAATCCCGTCACCCACTTCGATCACACGTCCAACTTCAGCGGTCTGAACCTGACCTTTGAAGTTCTGGATTTCACTCTGAATGACCGAAGCGATCTCGTCCGCTTTGAATTTCATGGAGGTACCTTTCACGCAGCTTCAGTTTCAAGTTCTGCAGCCGGGTGCGTAGCGAACCGTCGAAAATAGTGTCACCAACTTGAACCACCAGGCCGCCAATCAATTCCTCGTCCACGCTTGTTTCGAGGAGAGGTTCGATCGACAACGCCGCCTGGAGACGATCTTTAATCCGTTGCAGCTGCGACTCCGACAATGGAGACGCGCTGCGAACTGAAATCCGCTTTTGACCACTGCGTGCTTCGTGCTCTGTGGCACAGATCGCCGCAATGACCGGGAGCAGTTCCAGTCGATCCCGTTCCGCCAGCACTTTGACGAAGTTCCCGAAGAACTCCGACGCGTGTGGCACAACCACCTTGTCGATCAGTTGCCGTTTCTGATCTCCACCCGTTGCCGGACTGGAGAGCAGTTGAGCGAACTGAGGTTGAGCGTCGAGGACATCAGTCACAAAGGACTGCAGTTCTTCAACGACATCGGCCGCGTTTCCGGCAGCCGCATCCAGATATGCCTGAGCGTAGACTCGGGCAACGGCTTTCGCGCTGGGATCTTCCAGCACGTGAGTCGGTCTGGTTTGAGGCTCAGCCATGGAGACGAAACTCAAGGGGTTAACGGGAAAACATGACTTGGGGAGAACATGCCCTTAGTGGGACATTTCTCCCAAGGTTGCTTCAATGAGCCGGTCCTGGTCGGCGGACTGCAGCTGCGATTTCAAGGCAGCCTCAGTTGCCGCGACGACCTTGTCGGCCATCTCCGCGAACAGCGTGTTCAGGGTTTGATCCTTCACACGCTCAATTTCAAACGTCGCACGCTCGACCGCAGCGGATGCTTCGGTGCGGGCATGGTCCACAATACTCTGCTGGGTGTACTCGGCATCGCGATGACCTTCGGCCATCGTTTCGCGAACCGTCTCCTCCAGCGCTTCGAACTGACCACGGAACTTCCGCAGCGTCCCTTCCGCCTGGGTCAGCAACTTGTCCGCTTCGTCGAGTCGCGCCCATTCGGCCTTCTCGCGATCAGACATGCTGGTCAGCAGGAGATCCCACAGACCAAGCTTCTTAATCGCCAGTACAAAGCCGATGAATGCAACGAACGACCAGAACGAGAGATCTCCCCAGAAGGAGTACTCATGCCCGTGGCCACCGCCGTGTTCAGTGTGTTCAACAGCGTCGTGCGCCGCACCTCCCTGATCATGGGCGTGAGCGTCATTTCCGTGAGCATCACTGTGTTCAGCGGGGGCCTGTGCCGCATGATCCGCCCCACCGTGAGCAGCCTTCGGCCCGTCAGCGTTTGCTGGTTGCTCGGTAGCCGCTTCAGCCCCAGCCACTGGCTGTCCTGCCGGCGCTGGTGCATCAGCCGCGAAGACCAGCGAGGTCAGCGCGAACGAACACACGAGTACCGAAACACGACTGAGCAACCAACGAATCATGGCAAATGCCATCCTCTGCTGCGGAGGAATTGGATAATCGACGACTAACGTCCCAGTAACTGACCAGTGGCCAACGAGACCTGATTTTCGACTTGGGCATTTAGCTCGTCCAAGGCACGCTGATGCGCCTGTTCGATTTCCGCCAGAGCCGAATCCTTCACTCGCTGTGCCTCGGCCTGTGCCTGAGCAATGATCTCTCGACCTTCAGACTCGGCCTTGCCACGGGCTTCCGCGATCAGGGCTTTGACTTCGGTATGAACTTCCGACATCCGGGCCTCTGTTTCTGCACGCAGCCGGTCGGCTTCGTGCTTGGCCTTGTGAGCCGCCTGTTCGGCACGGACCACACGGGCTTCGCGCTCGTCCAATCCGTCAATCATTGGCTGCCAGGCAGCCCCTTTCATGACGCGAATGAACAACACGAACAGCACCAATGTGCCCACCAGCAGATACGGGTCAATCGCCAATGGCGGCTGCTGCGTATCAGGATGGGTGGCCCAAGGGGGACCAGACTGCTGACCAGATGGTGCCCCAGCGGTCGACTGCTCATCGTCCGCAGTCCCATGCGAATCTTCAGCATGCGTGGTCGCTGTGGCGGCCTCGTTTGCGTGAGTCGACGCAGGATGTGCCTCTTCCGCAAAGATCGGCGGGGAAGCCCCACAGACCAGCAGAAACAGCGCACAGGCACTCAGCAGAATTCGAGACGTCATCGGAACTTCCGTACAACGGTCAAGACTGGATGGACGCCAGAACTACTTCAAGGCAGCCAGCAGACAGACCACCAGAGCGAAGAAGGTTGCCCCTTCGATCAGAGCGGCTGAGAGCAGCATGCCCCCGCGGATGTCGCCGGAAGCTTCTGGCTGGCGAGCCATGCTTTCGACAGCGGCGGCACCAATTCGGGCGATACCAAATGCGGCACCCAGCATCACGATACCAGCACCAGCCGATGGCGAGAACTCGATCAGGGCATCGCCTTCAGCAGCCATGGCGGGCACCGCCATGAACAGCAGGGCGACAACAAGCACGGCACAGATTTGAAAGACTCGCAACACGTTCATCTCCTCAGATGGTCTCCAAAAGATTGCTTGCCACCTGATGGGGCAAAGCCGGATTCAGTAATTTCTCAGCCGGTCCGAGGACAGGCAGATAGTCCTTGAAGTTCAACCCCGGCGGGCACATTAGTGCTCGTGCAGGGACATCGCAATAAAAATGGTTGACAGGAAGGAAAACACGTACGCCTGAATAAAGGCGACGAGCAGTTCCAACAGGCCGACCCCAACCTGACCAATCAGGCTAGCCGGAGCCACAATCGACCACGCTCCATGATGTGCCACACTGGCGATAAAGCCAAGGATCACGCCGAGGACCGTATGCCCCCCCATGATGTTGGCAAACAAACGCACTGCAAGCACAGCATGCTTAATGAACAAGCCGATCAGTTCGATCCCAAAGATCAGAGGAATCAGCACGACCTTGATGGGTAACGGGGCATCGACATGCGGAATCATGTGCGTCCAGAAGCCGACATGACCATGCATTTCCGAACCGTACTTATAAGTCGCGGCAAACGCTACCAAAGCGAGCGCGACGGTCACACTCAAGCTTCCAGTCGCCGACCCGAGCCACGGAATCGCACCCAGCAGATTGGCAAACAGAATGTAGAAGAA
>JAGQQB010000198.1 GCA_020426425.1 Planctomycetaceae bacterium
CTGGCGGAAGAAGCAACAGCTCTGGGAGTACTCGGCTCCCAAGCGACAGCAGCGAATTCAGTCGAGTCCGGCAGTCACTGACGAACTCGTGGTCATCGGCAGTCGCGACAAGCATCTGCACGCGATTGATCGCAAGACCGGGACACTCCGTTGGCAGTTCGCGACGCGGTCCGGCATCGATGGTTCGCCTGTCATCACCGGTGACCGCGTCTTCTTTGGCTCGGGCGACAAGAATCTGTATTGCCTCGCCTTATCGAGTGGCGAGGAATTGTGGCGACACAATGCCGGTCAGGGATTCACCGGATCGCCAGCGGTCGCCGGCGGCAGGTTGGTGATCGGCACCGATTCCTCGAATGGTCGGATTCTGTGCTTCGGCTGACTGTGGGATGCTTCCTGCTGCGAGGCATCTGATATCCATAGCGTTGCTCTCAGCGCACAAAAAAACCCGCTCATCCAGAGCGGGTCGCCGCATCTTTGGGGGTGAATGAAACCACGTTTTGCGATACGAACGGGATTCCCAAATTTCGATGCGGGATGATTCATACGAATCACGAGGAATAGAGAATCGTACTGCACATGGCGTGCCAAGGGAGGGATTTCATGGAAGTCACAGCTGTTTGCCACGGATTTCCACGATCGTCGCCAGGTGACTGCTGCGAAACAGCTGCATGCGGAGTTGATCAGGCCATGCATCACAGTAGAGCAAGCCGTTCGATAGCGAGCGCTGCAATCGCGTAAACCCTGAAATATTATCGTGTTCCTGATTTGGCACGGCAACTGCATACTTCTTTGATGTTGCCCGAGCACGGTAAGGCCCGCACGTGCTCATTGGCATCCGAATAGCGTCCCGGGAGTGTCTCTCGGGACGCTTTCGTTTTGCCATCGGCGTAATTCGATTCAAAAAACAACACCCTCTGGTAGTGCAATTCGCAGCACAATCCACGCCAGTGGCATAGAATTTGTTTAGTACTGCACGAATGGCACATCCCCGCTCGCCATTCAACTCGTGGTGGCCACCACAGCAGCAGCCACCACCATATTGCATCCCACCTTGATAAAGCGGTCTCACCTGTGACGCAGCCAGAACTCACCCGAGTCGATCTCCCCCCGCAACGAACCCTGTTCCTCGTCGTCCATCGCGAAGCGGCGAGAGTGGATGTTGTGGAACTCCCGCCGGGGGGGCGCGTGACGATCGGCAGAGCTCCCTCCAATCGAGTCATTCTCAACGACTCCAAGTGCAGTCGACAGCATGGCGAACTATTCAGTCGGACCGGACAGTGGATGCTGCGCGATCTGGAGAGCCGCAATGGCATTCTGATGGATGGCGAGCGGATCGTCGAAGAGACACCGCTGGCCGTAGGGGAAACGTTCTCAATCGGCAGTCATGAATTGACGCTCACCGCCTTCCATCCTGATCGCCAAGCTGGAGGTGCTGAGGAGGCGGCTCGCTACGAAATCATCGAGCGACAGACCGGTACGCAGTTCGATGCGCCGGAAGGTGTCCACAAACTGAGCAAGGGGCGTGAAGGGGCGACGGACCTGTTCCGCCTGGCGCGGCTGATGGCGGCAGACGCAACCGAAGAGGAACTCTGTGAAACGGTGCTCAAGGGGATGCTCGTGCATTCGTCCGCAGAGATTGGCGGCGTGCTGCTGCTCACGACTGTCGAGGGAAAACCCCAGGCCAGTCAGTTGAAGACGGCCCTGACGGTGGGCACCGAAGCCGGTTTCCAATTCTCAACCTACCTGTCGCAAATCGTGCTTGACGATGGTCAGGCGGTGCTCGCGCATGACATCGCGAAGAATGCAGCACTTTCTGCGCAAGACAGTATTGAAGCGATTCAGGCGGAAAGCGCCATTTGCATTCCCATTCGTCATCATGGACAGATCCTCGGCGTCATCCACTTGTATAGCCAGCAGGAGCGGTCGCCGCTTTCGCATCCCGACCTGGAGTTTTGCCTCGCCGTCGCTGATCAGATGGGCGACCACCTGCAGGCGCTGCGCGATCGACAGAGACTTGCACAGGGACTCGATCGCGTCCGTTCGCAGGTAGCTGACCTGCAAGACCAACTGGCGGTCGAATCGGAACTGGTGGGACATAGCGAGACGATGGATCGCGTGCGTCGCGTGATTTCGCGAGTCGCTCCGACTGAAGCGACCGTGTTGATTCGTGGCGAAAGTGGCGTCGGCAAGGAACTGGTCGCTCGCGCTCTGCATCTAAACAGTCAGCGTAAAGAGGCACCATTTGTCTGCGTCAACTGCGCAGCATTATCGGAGACGCTGCTCGAAAGCGAACTGTTCGGTCACGAGAAGGGCGCTTTCACTGGTGCCGCCGGTCAACGCATGGGGAAGTTCGAACAGGCAGATGGGGGGACGCTATTTCTCGATGAAGTTGGGGAGATGAGTCCCGAGATTCAGTCGAAATTCCTTCGTGTGCTCGAAGGCCAGGCGTTTGAACGAGTCGGTGGAGCGAAGGAAGTCACGGTCGATGTCCGCGTTGTTACCGCCACCAATCGGGATCTGGAACAGGCCGTGCGGGAAGGTAAGTTCCGTCGCGATCTCTTTTTCCGGCTGCAGGTCATCGAAGTGACCGTTCCGCCACTGCGTGAACATGTCGACGACATCCCGGCGATTGCCAAACACTTTGTCGAGTGGTTCAGTAAACGCAGCGCGCGAAAGATTCGCGGATTAACGACCGCCTCCATCCGCAAGTTGCAACAGCACAACTGGCCCGGCAATGTTCGCGAGCTACGCAACGTCATCGAACGGGCGGTCATCCTGGCCGAAGACGAAATGCTGGGGCCGGAAGATCTCATTCTCACCCGGTTGCGTTTGGACGAACACGATTCGAGCACCGACACGACGCGGTCGACGTCCGTGAACGCTTCCGACGTGCCGGTCGACACCAGGGTCGACCCGATGGTTGACCTGTTTGGCAGCTTCATTCAGCAGGGGTTCAGTTTGGATGATGTGGACCGGTTGTACATTGAAGCGGTGCTCGATTCACAGGAGTGGAACAAGTCGGCAGCGTCGCGTTTGCTGAAGATTGAGCGCACGACACTCGACCGGCGTCTGAAAAAGTACGGCATGGCCCGGCCCGGCGACGACGATGGAGATGGAACCGGCGATGATTCCGAGGAATAGCGTGATCGGACAGCTCCACACGCCTGCGCCGCTTCGTCCAGTGGGCCGGTGGAATTCGTGACCGCACTGAAGTTGCGATTTCCCGGAACGGGCGATCGCCACCTCATTCTGCGGACAACCCCTCACCGTTGCCCAATCGTTTTTCCCATCCACCGTGCAGCTGAGAGTGGGTGAGGACTCACGCATTGTCGGAATGGGCGCTTCACAACGCCCCTTGTTTCCGTCACGATACCCGCCGTGGAGGCTTTTGCTTTGTGCTGGCATCGTTTCCATGTCTGTTGTCCAACTGAACGAACGGTCACGCTTGCTTTGCTCCTATGGCTGGTCTGCAAGACATCATTGTACGTCCCGCCCAGCCAGACGATCTGGCTGGGGTTGAGGCATTGATCAGTCCGTTTGTGGATGCCCGCAAGATCTTGCCTCGCACTACGGACGAACTCGCGGATTTGCTGCGGCACGGCTTTGTTGCCGTCGCCGACGAGGCGATCGTTGGTTTTGGAACGCTCGAAATCTATTCGCGCAAGTTGGCGGAAATCCGCAGCTTGTGTGTCAGTACCGAGTTCCAGGGGCGTGGAATCGGCAAACGCATCACGCGTGCCTGTATCGATCTCGCCAAAGAACGGAACATCTTCGAAGTGATGGTGATCACCTCATCGGAAGAGATCTTTCGCTCCTGTGGATTCGAGTTCACGCTTCCTGGCGAGAAGAAGGCCCTCTTTCTGCAAACCCGCGACGAACCATGATTCGCGAGAATGCGGACTGTCCATTCCTAAGGAGACGTTGCCCGTGCAATCCTGGCCAATCCGAATCGGGGCCTTGTGCCTGACGCTCGTTGTACTGGGCTGCGGAAGCGCCGCACTGGCTGCCGATTCCCCCAGCGCCGTCGCACCGCTGATGAAGCTGCTGCAGAGCGGCAAGGTCCCCGAGTCGAATCGCGAACGGATCATTTCCCTGATTTGTGCCAAGGGGAACGCTGCAGATCTGGCCTATATCCTGGAACAGGTGCTCCAGCCAGAAGTCTGGCCAGCAGAACTGCGGATGACTGTGCTCAAGTCGTTGCGGGAGGCGGCCGTCAATCGCAAAGTGATCCCCGATCAGCATCGGGAGGGGATCGCGGCGATCATCGAGTCCGATAATTCGGAGTTGCGGTCAATCGCCATCTCGCTGGCTGGAACGTGGAAGGAGCCAGCGGCAGCGAAATCGCTGACGGAGATCTCACTCAATCCGAGTCTGCAGATTGCGCTACGTGCTGCGGCGTTGGAGGGATTGTCCCAGGTAGATCGTGCAACTGCTCGGACAACGATCGCGTCACTGCTGGATGGAAAGCCGGACTTTGAAACGCGTTCGTTCGCAATCACAACTCTGTTGCGGATCGCGCCCGAACAGGCGGCGGATCTTGCGGCGACCGCCCTCGCAGACGCGGCGGCAAACGATGATCCAGCAGTCCTGATGGATGCGTTCCTGAATTCTCAGGGCGGGGCGGACCAGCTTGCAACTGCATTGGCGGAAACCACTCTCGGCAAGGATGTTGCTCTGATGGCATTGCGGCATATGTACTCGGTGGGGCGCAGCGATCAACACCTCAGCGATGTGCTTAGCGAGTTTGCGGGTATCGCAGAGGAAATGCCACTGCCAACCAAGGAGGAACTGGCCACGCTGATCGAGGAAGTCTGGTCCGATGGCGATCCCGCGCGGGGTGAAGCGGTTTTCCGCCGCAAAGATCTGAGCTGCATGAAGTGTCATGCCGTCAGCAAGGCCGGGGGACAGGTCGGCCCCGATCTGAGTGCTGTGGGATCGAGTTCCCCAGTGGAATACCTCGCAATGTCGGTGCTCGATCCTGACCAGGCAATCAAGGAGGCATACATCACCAAGATTGTCCTGACCGACGATGGAAAGGTTGTGCAGGGGATCATCGCAGACCAGAGTGACGATACGTTGGTCCTGAAGGATCCAGCCGGGGAGTTGCACTCGATCGCCAAAGCGGACATTGAAGATCAGATCGACGGCAAATCATTGATGCCCAAAGGGTTGGTCAAGTTCATGACCCGTCGTGAGTTGATCGATCTGATCCGGTTCCTGTCCGAACTGGGCAAGCCAGGTGACTACGCCATTCGTCAAACACAACGTGTGCAGCGGTGGAGAGTGTTGGTTGCCCCCAGTCCGGGACTGACGAGCGCGGTCCCCAACATTCTCCAATTTGGCGACGAAGTCTATTCCGCCACCAACTGGCAACCCGTCTATGCTCGCGTGAACGGCGAATTGCCGCTTGAGGAGGCAGCGACGCAGGCGAAAAGCGACATCTTGTACCTGTACGGTGAAATTCAAGTGACACAGGGCGGCCCAGCCCAACTGAGCTTGAAGCCGGCACCTGGACTCGACATCTGGATTGATCGAGATGTTCTATCGGAAGGGGCGACAGGAGCGGTCGACCTGACGAGCGGAGTGCAACGGATCACGTTACGAATTGACCCCGCTGTCTACGAACCAGCGTCTGTCTTGCTGGAATTGCAGAAGCCAGCAGGATCTGCGGCCGAATTCGCAGTGATTGATGGTCAGTGATTTCCGGGTGACCCTGCTGATGCGAGTTCGGCTTGCCATTCTGCCGGTGATTTCGCGACATCCCAGCGGCGCCATTTCTGTTCAGGGAGCTGCTGCATCAGGCGGATCTCCAGGATTTCGTACTGCGAGAGGTCCTGGTACTGCTTCGACAATTCGACCAATCGATGGACGACCTGTAGCCGGCGGGGTGAGTCCTCTTCGGGGTTAAAGTCGCTCGCTTTCACGTAGATGAGTACCCGCAGTGTGCTGGGTTCGCCATGCGACCCACTTCGGTGCCTGCCGCCGATCACTCGGGGACCGCAGTCGGGGAACTCCTTGTTAATCGCCACCTGCAGCGCGCGAAACGGCCGAGTGTGCAGCTCCCAATAACCGGCCATGACGACCATGAGCGAGACTGCAAATGCCACCATCCCTAGTACGACCAGCTTTCCGGAGGGGCGGCCGTTGGATAGTGGGCTCGTGATTTGCGAACTTTCCGTCATTGCCGCGATCTCCAATAGGTAATGGCGGCGATTGTAGTTGCGTCTACCGTGGGCGGGGAGCGCCTGCGCACAAAAAAAGCCTGAGCTTTTTCAGCTCAGGCTTTTAGTGAAAGAACCGGCAACAACCTACTTTCGCACCTTTCGGCACTATCATCGGCCCTTGTTGCTTGACGATCGTGTTCGGAATGGGAACGAGTATTTCCAACAAGGTATGATCACCGGAAATCGTGCGGCTGGGGTGTTTCACCCAGCCACACGCAATTTGTGTAAGTCGCGTGTACGTTGCCCTTAGTGACTTCTTTGCATTGCAAAGAGAACTAAAATGGTCAAGCGTTTGTCCGTTAGTACTGGTCAGCTGAGATGGTTGCCCATCTTACACAGCCAGCCTATCAACCTGGTGGTCTTCCAGGGGACTCGTCGAAACCTTATCTTGGGACTGGCTTCGCGCTTAGATGCTTTCAGCGCTTATCCGAACCGTACTTAGCTACCCTGCGCTGCCTTGAGCAAGACAACAGGAACACCAGAGGTACGTCCCTCCAAATCCTCTCGTACTAAAGAGAAAATCCCTCAAGTTTCGTACGCCCACAGCAGATAGGGACCAACCTGTCTCACGACGGTTTAAA
>JAGQQB010000019.1:0-3524 GCA_020426425.1 Planctomycetaceae bacterium
GGCGGGAATCAATAGCAAGCGGGAGATACTCACCGCTGCAGTATCCCTGCGGCAGGAGCGAAAGACAATTCCGCCGTGACAATTGGCCGCGTTCTCGATGCTTCAATCGGATCGCCGCTCGCTCTGACGCGAGGAGAAGACTATCTTTCGCTCACCTGCCGATTGGTGACGTCGCGACCCAACGGCTTCGACACCGCCATCAGTCTGAATGCCCCGGAATTCGTTCCTCTCCTGGAGTTTCCCGTTTCATGTTCCAGCACGCTCAGCTTGCCAACGGTCTCACCGTGATCGCCGAGTCCAGTCCTCCGGCACAAAGTGTCGCTGTGGGGTTCTTCGTGAAGACCGGCTCGCGCGATGAAACTCCGGAGGTCGCTGGAGTCAGCCACTTTCTGGAACACATGGCGTTCAAGGGAGACGATCGCTACACGGCGGACGACGTCAATCGCATCTTTGATGAGGTCGGTGCCAACTACAATGCCTCGACGGGTGAAGAGGTCACCTGCTTCTACGCCGCCATTCTGCCGGAGTATCTGCCGCAGACATTCCAGCTCCTGGCGACGCTCATTCGCCCCAGTCTGCGGACTGAAGATTTCGACATTGAGAAACAGGTGATCCTCGAAGAAATCGGCATGTATCAGGATTTGCCTGCGTTCCATCTTTACGAGCAGGCGATGTCGATCCATTTCGCCGGGCATCCTCTGGGGAACAGCATTCTGGGGTCGGTCGACAGCATCACCCGGCTGACTGCCGACCAGATGCGGGCGTATCATGCACAGCAATACTTTGCTGGCAATATCGTGCTCGCTGCCACAGGCCGCATCGACTGGCAAACGCTGCTTGAACTCGCGGAGCGGCACTGCGGTGACTGGCCTGCTGGCGCTGCTCCGCGCGAAACGACCGAAGCGCGACCAGGCGAACAGAGCATCTGGCTGCCGCGTCCGGAATTGCGGCAACAGCATGTGATGCAGATGTCGCTCGCCCCGCCAGCGGAAAGCGATGAACGATTCGCTGCCGACTTGATCTCCATTCTGCTGGGAGATGATTCCAGTGGTCGCCTCTACTGGGAACTCGTCGATCCCGGTGACGCGGAATCCGCTGACTTGAGCTACAACGACTATCACGGCTCTGGTGCCTGGTCGACGTACCTCTGTTGTTCTCCTGAACTCACGGAACGCAATTTGCAGCGCATCAACGCGCTGTGCGATGAGTTTAACCACGCTGGGCCGACTGTCGAAGAACTGGAACGCGCACGGAACAAAGTGAGTTCCCGTGTGGTGCTCGGTAGTGAACGTCCAATGGGCCGGCTCACCGCACTCGGCGGCAACTGGATCTATCGTGGTGACTACCGCAGCGTCGCAGACGATCTCAACACGCTCCAGCAACTTTCGCTCGCAGATTTGCAGCAGACTCTTGAACGCTACCCGATCGGCCCACTGACGACCGTTGGCTTGGGACCGATCACGACGGGGTGAGCGTGTTCGTTGTTACGCAGCTCGTTAGAAATCGAAACCCGACGCGTCAGTGAGGGATCAATGGCCCGTGAACGCCGGTGAAAACGTCCCTCGCTAACACTTCGGGTTACCTCTCAT
Source organism: Planctomycetaceae bacterium (assembly GCA_020426425.1). Classification (GTDB taxonomy): domain Bacteria; phylum Planctomycetota; class Planctomycetia; order Planctomycetales; family Planctomycetaceae; genus JACKHO01. Next base: position 1,590 of record JAGQQB010000019.1, read on the forward strand.
CTGGCTGTTCAACAGGCTCCTACGCAGTCAGCAACTTGTGGGTGATCATCACAACTCCCAATTCACCAACGACTCGCTGCACACGACTGATCTCCCAGTGCAGCCACTTGCGAGTCTGGGCAGTCTGGGATCCCTGCGACGGACGTTCCCAAAATGCTGTTCCTGCGGTCTCGGCGGTGACGATGGCCAGACAGTGCGGTCCTTATTCTCACGAGGACTGCGAATCTCTGCTGGCAACCTATGAGCCGTTATGTCGAACCCCACTCGTCCCCTTTCGCCCGTCGCCTCAGCCACGCTTCAGCATGAACTGGGTGAACTGCTCCGCTTGGCCGTGTTGCGTGGGACAAGCTGCCATCTGCATGGTCGACTACAGGAAGTTCAACCGGTTGTTCAATCGCTGCGTGAAGATTTCGAACAGCGAGGTCGTAAGCTGATCGAACTGCGACTGACCGGTTTGACCAGTGGTGAACTGCCCCGAGTCCTGGGAGAGGCACTCGGACTTGGATTCGCGCCTCGTCTGAAGCGCTGGGAAGCCTGGCAACAGCTGACGGAATTCCTGCAAGGGGCACGGGCGGGCGAAGTTCCGATGACATATCTATGGTGGGGACTTGAATCTGCAGAGGAAACCGTACTGGCTGCCTGCACTCGGGTGATGCACCTCGTTGAGCCGACTGGCGCACATGTGTTGCTGACGCACGCAATGCCGAAGAAAGGCGTTCGCCGTTTGCTCGCTGAGTTTGATCTCGTCGAGTTGAGCTTTCCAAAGTCGGAGGTGTCTCCCAACGAAGAGCGGTCGCCACGCACACCAGTGCCATCCTTCTCAATCTCCGCCGCCACGCCACATGGTCGTCGCGCGGTGCCGGTCCAGTAGAGTCTTGGGCAGCATCGCGCCGATTCGTAAGTCACGTCAGCCATCGCGAGACGCCTCACGTTGCTGCCGACGGACGTCCCGGTCGTCGTGGCGCGGGGCAGCAGCCTTCAGGACAGACGTCCCAGTTTGGTCCGTACTGGCCGATCGCTTCCTTCGGCGTACTGGGGTCCAGTCGTTCCTGGATCAGTTTACGAATCATCGTGACGAATCGTGGATGCGTTCCGACTGAGGCCGCGCGGGACATGGTGATGCCCAGTTCCTGGCAGAGCAGTGCCGCTTCTTCATCAAGGTCGAAGAGCACCTCCATGTGATCAGACAAGAAGCCGATTGGCGCGATCACGAGGCTGGCGATGTCGCGCGTCTGCAGATCGCGAATGTGATCCAGGATATCTGGTTCCAGCCAGGGATCTTCCGGTCGGCCGCTGCGGCTTTGGTAGACAAGTTGCCACCGTTCCTGTGGAATCTGGAGTTCCTCCGCCAACAGGCGACAGGTCTCTTCCAGTTGCTTCACATAGTCACAGCCAGCTGACATCGAATTCGGGATGCTGTGCGCGGTGAACGCAAGTTGGAAGTCGTCGCGATTTGCATCAGGCAGTTGTGCAATTGCTGCGCGCAGGTGATCGGCGTTGGCAGCGATGAAGTCAGGATGGTTGAAGAACATGCGGACCTTCTCGACAACCGGAGCACCGTCTCCCAATTGTGCCTGTGCATCGAGCACATTCTCGCGGTATTGGCGGCAGCCAGAGTACGAACTGTAAGCCGCCGTGAAGAACGCCAGCGCCCGGCGTACGCCCGCCGCCTGCATCTCAGCCATCGTGTCGGTCAACATGGGATGCCAATTTCGGTTGCCCCAATACACCGGTAGGTCAATTCCATGTGTCTTCAGTTCCGGGATGACCGCATCTAGGAGCGCTCTCACTTGGTCGTTGATCGGACTGACGCCGCCAAAGTGGTAATAATGCTCTGCAACTTCGAGCATCCGTTCCCGCGGCACGTTCCGTCCCCGGAGCACGTTCTCCAGGAAGGGAATGACATCTTCCTTCTTCTCGGGACCGCCAAAAGAG
>JAGQQB010000019.1:3555-17472 GCA_020426425.1 Planctomycetaceae bacterium
CTCAATGTGACATGACAGTGGCTGATCGATACCGCAAGGGCGTGGCAATCTTCGCATGGATGCTCGCTGCTGCGGAGACGCCAAGTTGTCGATTATGGACACTCAACGTGCAATGACCAGTCCGCCAACCAACTCTGAATCTCTCGGTTACTTGAAGCAGCGGTGCTCTTCTCAACTCCAAGTGGGGGGGGATTTCGACTTCACCCTCGTTCCCAATTCACCCTCGTTCCCAAGCTCCAGCTTGGGAACGCACTCGCCACCAAGCTCTGCTTGGCCAGCGAGGGCGCCGCTTGCAAAGGAGCGGTCTCGGTACGTGGGGAAGCAGAGCTTCTGGCCGAGTCGGTGTCCAAACTGGAGCTTGGGCGCCAGGAGACTTCAAAAATCAACAATCCTTGTTCGTCAATCGTCAATCCTTCAACCGTGGCAATACCCTGCGGTTGAGATCGTGGGGAACGCATGGAAGACCATTCTGCAAGGTGCTCTAACCGCCAACCGCCCTGTCACGCGGCGGCTGTTTCCCCAGCAGCTGCCGAGCCATCGCCTCAATGTCGAGCGCGAGACTAAAGCCAGCGGGGACCAGGATCAGCGTGAAGATGGTCGAGACCACCAGTCCGCCGAGTACCACGCTCCCTAAACCACGATAGAGTTCGCTCCCAGCTCCCGGCGCCCAGGTGAGATGACCTTCGGCGAACGATGGCAACGGAACGACCAGCGGAAGCATACCGAGCACTGTAGTCAGCGTACTCATGAAGATCGGACGAATGCGGGTTTGCACGCTGTCGACAATCGCATCGACTTCACACATGCCGCTATCCCGCATGTTCTGCAGTGCCTGGTGGACAATCAGAATGGCGTTGTTCACCACCGTCCCAATCAGAATCACGAAGCCCAGCATGGTGAGCATGTCGAGCGTTTGTGGGATGAACAGATCGAGAATCTTCAGTCCACCAAACCCGCCGACAAGTGCGAGGATGACGCTGGTCATGATGATCAATGGATAGAAGAACGATTCGAACAACGCGGCCATCAGCAGGTACGTGATCAGTGCGGCGAGCAGCAGGTTCCCCTGCATTGCTCGACGGGTGTCCGAGAGCTTGTCTGACGTTCCGGCAAGCCGAATCTGATACTGCCCGCCTTCGCATAGCGGCGATTCCAGGACCGGTCGCCGGATTTGTTCATCGGCCATTTGAATCGCCTGTTCGAGCGGCATCAGGGGCGAGGGTTTGATCTGTATGGTGACCGCGCGCTGGCGCTCGATGTGATTGAGCCGCTCAGGTCCGCCGGTTGGTTGCACGGTCGCGACGGCCGAGACGTTGACCAGCTTGCCGCTCGGCGTGCTGATCGGGAGATCACCAATATCCTGTTCGCGTGACGCGAATTCATCTGCTCCATAGATCACGAGGTCGATCTTACGGCCATTGTGCCAATAGTCGCCGGAGTAGGCGCCATCGACGAGTGCGTTGATCGAATAGCCCAGGTCTTCGGTGGTGATTCCTGCATCGGCTGCTGATTCGGGTCGGGCAACAATGTGCAATTCGGGGTTCGTCGATTCGAGATTCTGCAGCGGTCGGCACTGGTGCCCTTGATCTGGCGGGAACACCCCTTTGCCACTGTACATCGCCATGCCCATGCTACGGGCGAAGACGTCGAAGCCGATCTGATTGAGCCGCGACATATCGGGGCCACTGATTTCGACATCGACCGCGCGGCCTCCGCTGAGTCCTCCCTGGAACAGACTCGACTGCGTGACGATGGCGATCATGCCCGGAATCGAGCCTGCGGCCTTTTGCAAGACGGGTACCATTTCCCCCGCCCGCAGAGGATCTTCCGCCGCCGCACCCATGAATAGGTTGCCGCCCCGCGCGACGAAGAAGAAGTTCTTCATGCGCGGCCCCTGTAGCGCCTGCTCTTCCGGTGAGCCCGGTTCCGACTCCCAGTAGGGAGCGAGGTCCGACTCCACTTGTCGACCGATTTGAATCATGTGATCGATGTTGTAGCCGGGTGGCGGGAGGAGAATCGCGAACACCAGGTTGCGATTTCCTTCCGGCAGGTACTCGGTGGGGGGCATCAAAGCGATGGTGCCACCAATGGAAATGATCACGAAGATCGCACACACCATGACCTTGATGACAAAGTTGCCCGGCATCGAAATCATACCGCGAATCATTGCGCCGAAACCTTCGACGAGAGTCGCCCAGAGCGACTTGCGTGGGGATACGGTCGACGCCTGTCGGATGGCCTCTTGTTCGTCTTCACGATGCGGTTTCAGCAAACGCTGAGCGGCAGACGGGATCACTGTGATTGAGACAATCAGTGACAATGCGACCGCGCAGCTGATGGCAATGGCGATGTCGCGGAACAGCTGCCCCGCTTGACCTTCCACGAACACGACCGGCACAAACACGGCCAGGGTTGTGAGCGTCGATGCCAGCACCGCGCCCCACACTTCGCGGGCGCCATCCAGCGCCGCCTTCGTAGGTGACTCGCCCAGTTGGTATCGGCGGAAGATGTTTTCGAGCACAACGATCGCGTTATCGACCACCATGCCGACGGCGAACGCCATCCCGGCAAGGCTGATCACGTTGATGCTGCGACCAAAGCCGCGGATGAACAGGAACGACGCAATGATGCTGATCGGAATCGACAACCCCACGATGAGCACGCTGCGGGGACTGCGTAGAAAGATCAGTAGCACCAGTACTGCGAGCGTGCCGCCGACGTAGATATTGCTTGTCACCAGATCGGTCGCTGAGTAGATGTACTCAGTCTGGTCGTACACCTGTTCGAGCATCAAACCGCGTTGTTTGAGCACGCCGAGGTTGAGTTCTTCGATTGCGATCCTCAGGCAGTCGCCGTAGATCTTGCGGGCTTCGGCAAGTTCGATTTCGGTGAAGCTGCCATCGCCATCGAGATCGAGTTGCTCACGCGGCGGCCCCATGATTTCGAGCACGTTTGTGCCAGGGGATTGCTGGCAGTTGATTGCGAGCCCATCGACCCCTTTCTGTCGCACCGTGCCATCGGGCTTCTTGTAATTGATGCCGACCGTCGCGACATCGGATACGCGGACGGGGGCGTTGTCACGCAGGGCAATGATGGTCGCCGCCACCTGTTCGGGCATGGTGTATTGGCCAATGGTCCTGACGACGTTGCGATGCTTCCCGTCCCAGATGTCGCCGGCGGACGTGTTCTTGTTTTGCGTCCTGAGCGCGCGGCGGAGGTCGCCAATCGTCAGTTGATGTGCCGCCAACCGGGCAGGATCGACTTCGACCCGAAACTCCTCTTCACGTCCCCCCAGCACGTTGGAGTTGGAGACACCGGGTACACGCTCGAACCGGGCTTCAATGAAATCCTCGGCAAACTTCCGCATCACGGTCGGGTCGGAACGTCCAGCCAGCAGATCGGAGAGGGCTGGGTACTTCGTCTCCAGCTTGCGAAGCACGCCCAGGTCTGGCTCGGTCGTCCCGCTGAGGAATCGCTGCAATGGCGCTTTCATGTCTGGATGCGCCGCGACAAATGTTTCGAGTTCCTGCCGCGTGGGGGGGACCGGCTTGAGAATGGTCCAGGCGATGAACTCATTCCCTTGCGAGCCTTCGGTGATTGTTGGTTCCCGGGCATCTTCCGGATACTCGGCCACCTGATTGAGCTTGTCGCTCACTTTGGCCCGGGCTTCGCCGAGATCAAAGCCGACCGGGAACTTCAGCGTGATCGTTCCCTGTGAGTCACGGCTTTCGCTCTTGAACTCGAGTAAGCCCTCAACGCTCTTGAGCTGCTCCTCCTGTTCGTCCACGATTTCCCGTTCGACCTCCTGCGCGCTGGCCCCTGGCCAAAAGGTCGTGACGGTGATCTCCGGTTCGGAGACATCGGGAGTCAGTTGCACCGGGGTCGAGAAGAGTGCCAGCGTGCCGAACAGCACTGACAACAAGACACCAACCGTCACCTTGACGGGGTTCTCGCAGGCAAACTGAATCGGGTCCATGGGTGGCTCGGCAGGCGGGGTGCGGTGGGGCAGAACTGTCTGCGGGAGACATCGTCGTCAATGTGCGTTGCCAACTATCGGGCATCGCCGGACCGGACTCAAGTGTGCAACGGCTGCACCAAGCGATTGGGCGACAGGAGCGAACAGAATCGTCTGCTGTGGCTTGGGATCTGACGGGCGTCAGATGAGCGTTGGTCGCCACTGATGCTGGCGGCATTGGGGACGACCACCATTTTATCGGACGCACACGGGGCAGTGGGGCGTCTGCCTCTCTTTTGACCCTGTTCGTTGCGTGGAGTACAATGCCCGATTCGGTCTCGCGTGGCCAGCATAACCTCCTTTGGATCAGGAGGTTGCGGTTGGGTGGGCCGCTTTCAATCAGCTCTTTGGCAGGAACTTCCGTCATGAATCCTTACGCCTCGCTGGCGGACGATTACTTCGTCAACATGAATCTCAACACGGAAATGCAGCTGCCATCAGCACGCGAAACGGTGCTGGAGTTCTTCGAAAGGGTGCAGAAGTCCTATCCTTCGATGCGGAACTTCTATACGCGGGAGAATGGCGATTCCGTGATGGAGGAGGACAAGGATCAGGCGAGCTATCGCTGGATGTGCCTCGAACAGCGGCGGATTTGCAGTGGATACGTCAATCCTCCCTCGATCGATACGGCACTGGAGCAGCACCAGTTGGCATTGGAATTGGCCCCCTACATGCTCTCGCTCAGCCCGCTGGATTGCGAAGCCCTCGATTTCTTGATGGGATTTGACTTCTTGTACAAGGGCAATCACGACGAAATCGTCGCCGAGGCGCTTGGCCTGTCGACGCCGCTCGACAGCCTGCTCAGCATTCCGGGCGGAAAACCACTGAACTACGAACCGGCGTTAACCGTCGCCCTGGAAGAAGATTGCCGCCGCCAGTGCCGAATCATGGTCGAAACCCGCACGAATGCCTATCAGGTACGGCGCGGAGAATTCCCAGAAGAATCGATCAGCGTGTACTTTACACTGCGTCAGTACGGCAGCTTGCCGCATGATGGGTCGTTCAAGGACACGCTCCTGGAGCTGCGTCAGGATTGCGAGCGTCTCCTGAACGAGTGTGTGGTGGATCAGATTTTGCGGCCCCTGGCACAGGCGATCTCGCGTCGGTAACGTCTTTTCTGTAGGTGGTTTCCGTCTCTTGTGTCTGTCGTGTTGCGGGCCGGCCAGGCGATCTGATTTCGTCACGCGTGCGCGTCATTTGACCCGCCGCAACCGATCGGATAATCTGCCGCGTTCGCCATTCCGCCGAGTGTGGCACGGACAAGTCTTTGGTAATGCAGGTGTTGACCAATCATGGGTCGTATCGAACGTTCACGTGAACTCGCCCGTCGTCGGGCGCGCAAGTCGAAACTGAAGAAGCTCCGCGTGGCCTATGCCGCTGCGAAGACCGAGTCGGAAAAGCAGGATATTCAGGCCAAGGTGTTCCGACTGAGCCCCTTCGCCGTGCTCGAACAGCCCAGCTAACCGGATTCGGCTATGTCGTTGTTCGACCGGATTCTGTGCCTGTTGCTGGTATCTGTCGCTGTATCGCCAGTGATGGCTGCGGACGAAGTGCCAGTTTACGAACTGCGGGTGTATACCTGCGAAGCAGGCAAGCTCGACGCGCTGCATGCTCGGTTTCGCGAGCACACCATGCGGATCTTTGAGAAGCATGGGATGACCAACGTTGGCTATTGGACGCCAACCGATGGTCCAGAAGCGACGACCACACTGGTCTATCTGCTTCGACATGCCTCGGCCGATGCTGCCGCGAAATCTTGGGATGCGTTTCGCAACGATCCTGAGTGGAAGCAGGTGGCTCAGCAGAGTAAGGAGCAGCATGGCAAGATCCTCGCCAAGGCTCCTGAGTCGCAGTACCTTACGCTGACCGAGTTCTCACCGGCGGTCGGAACGCTCCCGGTCGATGCGGTTTTCGAGTTGCGGACCTATACCACCGAAGAAAACCGGTTGGCGGCACTCCACAAACGGTTTCACGACCATACCATCGAACTTTTTAAGCGGCATGGGATGACGAATCTGTGGTATTTCACACCACAGGATGAAGCCCGTCGTGAGCAGACACTCGTCTACTTCCTCGCGCACACAAATCGTGAGGCGGCGCAGGCTTCATGGAAGGCGTTTCTGGCTGATCCCGAGTGGCAGGCTGCCGCAAAAGCCTCGGAGCAGGATGGGAAGATCCTCGCCAAACGCCCAGATGCCATGTTCCTCAAATTGACCGACTATTCACCCTCAGCGGGGAAATAGTCGGTAACACTGCGGCTCGCTTCGGTTGCCCCCGGAAGCTGGCCTCGTCATACTGAGGGGCTCCTCATTGGAAACAGCATCCGGCGACGATCCGGAACTACGTGATTCAGGAATGATCTGATGGCAATGAAGAACGCCAGCAAGGCTGATATTCGCAAGATTCGCAAGAAGCGCGCTCGGCTCAAGCGGAAGATGAAATGCCGCTTCTGTCCGGACGGGTCCATCCCGCGTCCAGTGTATGTTGACTACAAAGACGTGAAGACGTTGCGTCAACTGGTCGACCGCGAAGGTCGCATCAGCCCGCGTCGTCGGACGGGGACTTCGGCGATTTATCAGCGCGCGGTTCGCAAGGCGATTATGCGGGCGCGGTTCATTGGCCTGATGCCGTACGTCAACGACGAATAATCGTTGCTGGATGGATAGACATCGCGAACCGTCGAGTGCACCGCGCCCGGCGGTTCGTTTCATTGCGCAGATCGAGAAAGAGACGCTCATGTCGCTTCTCCTCGCTCAACTTCAAAACAACCTTGATCGCGTTGAAGAGCAGATCGCTCGCGCTTGTGAACGTGCGGGTCGCCCGCGCGAGTCGGTCCAACTGCTGGCGGTGACGAAGTACGTCCCCACGTCGGCCATTGGGGCGCTCCAGCAGTTGGGGATTCGTCATTGCGGCGAAAGTCGCCCCCAACAATTGCTGCAACGGGCCGTGCAGTTCCCCGGTTTGCGGTGGGATTTGATTGGCCAACTGCAGCGTAACAAGGTGCGGCATGTGCTACCGTTTGTGCGTCTGATTCACTCAGTGGATTCGCTGCGACTGCTCGAACGGATCGATCAGGTGGCGAACGAACTCAAGCTGCGTCCACGCGTGCTGCTGGAGGTGAATGTCTCGGGCGAGGAATCGAAACAGGGCTTCACCCCGACACAACTGCACGAGCAATGGCCACAGCTGACCGAGCTAGCGCACGTCGAGATCAGCGGCGGCATGACGATGGCCCCAGCGGTCGCCTCGGAAACCGCAATTCGGGATGTCTTTCGTGGACTGCGTGAACTGTGCGATGAACTGCAACAACGATCACCCCAGTTGCAACTGACGGAACTGTCGATGGGCATGAGCGGCGACTTTGAACTCGCCATTGAAGAAGGGGCGACGCTCGTGAGACTTGGCAGCGTCTTGTTTGAAGGCTGCGACGTTGAGGAGTGAGTACGACGACGCGACTGTTGAAGGTTGAAAGATCGCAGCGCAGTTGACCGCCAACTTCCCTCAGCGAAAGGCCCCCACGCATGTCCCTGGATCTGACCAAGACCGACAACGGCATCCTCTTGCCGGTCCACGCACAGCCGGGCGCGAAGCGAGAAGGAATTGTCGGGGTCCATGATGGGCGGCTTAAGGTCGCCGTGACGACAGCACCGGAGCAGGGGAAAGCGAACCAGCAATTGGAGAAAGTGCTCGCCAAAGCACTCGGATTGCGACGCGCGCAAGTGACTTTGTTCAAAGGGCCGACCAACGCCCGCAAAGTATTTTGCATTAGTGGGGTGGAGTTGTCGGTGCTCAGGGAGCGGATCGACGAAATCCTGGTGGGATTTTAGGCACCCGATCATTCAAGCATCGCCGCTCTGGGCGGCACGACCGACGATTGACCACGTTGGCTGTTGTTGTCGCTGGTCGGACCGCGGGATGAAGTTGCTGTGGTTCGCGTAATTGAAAGAACCGCCAGAATCGGTCTGATCCCTCGACCTGCACGATGTGCGCTGGTCGGGGCTCAACTGGCGACAGGAAATCAGGCGGTCCTGGGTGATTTTCGGCAACATGCCCGCAGATCTGGCATAGGTTCTCAACAGCCTGCCACTCACCGCGCCCGCCAGAGTTAGAGGAGCAGTGAGGTCTTCCAAGGAGAGCTGAACGTGACCAATGCCGAATCCAGCAACGCGCCCGCCTCACAACCAGATCGCTGGGATCGACTGTTTCAAACGGGATTTCAAGTCGGTACGTTGCTGCTGTGTTGTCAGCTGGGGATGCTGTTTGCGGCCATGGACTCGCCTCCCTACCGCATGACGCGCGACGCCCTCACGGCGCTGCACGCACTGCGCGATCAGATGGGACTGAAGAACCAGACCTATTCCGGGGACACGTGGGGCATTGAACCTCAGGCGACACGGGGAGTCACCATTCACATCCCTGAGCGTTCACAGCCAGGCGGTACATTGTTTGGCAGTACGCACGAGCACTACGTCCGGCTCATCGATGCCGACGGGAAAGTGCTGCATCAATGGGGGCGGCCATATCGTGAGCTGTTCCAGGGACGCCCCGGGTTTGATGCCTGGATGGGCGAGATGGATGCCTTTGTGCGGCGCAGTCAGGTTTTTCCCAATGGCGATTTGCTCGCGCTCTACGAAACGAGCATGACCACGCCCAATGGCTTGGGATTGGTCAAGTTCGACAAGGACAGCAACGTCCTCTGGCAATTGGATCGGCGGACTCATCACGACTTTACCACGGACGAGCAGGGGATGATCTTCGTGCTCACGCAAACGATTTGCGGGGAACCGCATCCGGCCTTTCCTAAACTGACGACCCCCTACATTGACGACTCGCTATCGATTGTTTCCCCTGAGGGAGTGGAACTGCAGTCGTTTTCCTTGTTGGATGTCCTGGGCAAATCGCAGTTTGCGCGTCCTCGGACCATGTTGATGTATGGCGATGGCGATGCCTTGCACTCGAATACGGTGCAGGTGGTTACTGCGGAATTCGCCGCGCATCATTCCGGACTCGAAGCGGGCGATCTGTTGGTCTGTCTGCGGAATCTCAATTTGCTGGTTGCCATCCGACCAGCGACCGAGGAGGTCGTCTGGGGGACAACCGGGCCGTGGCACCATCCCCACGATCCCAACATCCTGCCGAACGGCAATCTCCTGATCTTCGACAACTGCTACGCTCAGGGAACTGTGGCCGGTTCGCGGGTGATCGAATTCAACCCCCGCACACATGGCATCGAATGGGAATTTGGCGCGACGGAGTCATTCCGATTCCGCAGCGACGTCCGCGCTTGTCAGCAGCGGTTGCCCAATGGCAATACATTAATCACAGAGTCTGATCGCGGTCGTCTGCGTGAAGTGACGCGGGAAGGTGAACTGGTCTGGGAATTTGTTCAGCCGCACACGGGGGGGCCAGATCAGAACCTGGTTCCGGTCATCATGGGCGCGACTCGTGTGGACCTGGAACCGCTGGTTTTCTTGAACGAGGCCGAGTAGGACGTTGATGCGTCGCGTCTCACTGCGGCACGGAGAGGCACTCAGGCCGAGAGGCTCAGTTGCCAGCAAATCACGATCAAGCCCATCGCGAGGCAGTACCAGGCGAACCAGATCAGTTTGCGCGAAGCGACCATACGCAGCAGAAGCTTGAGCGCTGCGAGGCCAACGACGAATGCAATGACCGTCCCCGCCAGCAGTGGACCGGCTGCTGTCTCGCCAGCTCCCTGTTCGAGCAAATCTTTCGCATGCAGCACCGTCGCCCCCAGGATGGCCGGGATGGCGATCAGGAACGAGAAGTCGGCGGCGGCATCGCGCCGCAAGCCTGATACCAATCCGCCGACAATCGTACTGCCGGAGCGGGAGATACCCGGCATCGGAGCGACCGCCTGAAACAGTCCGACAATCAGCGCCTGACCCCAGGTGATGGTCCCCAATGGTTGCTCTCCACGATCGAGTTTCGGAGTTAGGAAGAGCAGAGCCGAAGTTACCAGCAGGCCACAACCAGCGGCGATCGGCGAACCGAACAGTCGTTCGAGCTGATCCTTCAGAAACAGGCCGGCAAAGACGACTGGCAAAGTGGCAACGATGATCGCGATGATCAACGAGCAGTTCCGCCAATCTGCTTCCGTCGCCTGCTTGCGGTTCACCAGCATGCGGAAGGCCGACGCGATCATCTGTCCCAACGACCGGGCATACACAATCAGAATCGACATCAACGTGCCAAAGTGCAACGCGACGTTGAGTTCCAGATTGTCCTCCAGTGATCCAGTTTCGGCGGCGGCACTCCCCAACTGTCTCAGGAATGCCTCGACAATGACCAGATGCCCCGATGAACTGATCGGCAGGAATTCGGCGATCCCCTGAACGATGCCGAGGATGATAGTTTCCAGGTACGACATCGGAGAGCAGGGATCGGGGATCGGGTGTCAGGGGGGAGGGGAGGAGTCAGGATCCAGGGGGAGACATTGAAAGTCGCTCAACGCTCCACCCTCAACTCTCCACCAGCGCTAGCGCGCTTTGAGCAGATCGGGGACCAGTTTCTTGAGTTCGTCGACACTGGAGTTCGCAGAGACGACCGCACCCTTGCGATCGATTAGGAACATCGTCGGTAGCGAGATGATGCCGAATTCGACGGCAGGGCGGCTTTCCAAGGCCCCTTCTTCGTGAATGTGTGGCCAGGCAACTTTGTGCTGGGTGATGTACTGCTGAATCGGCGCGCCAGGGGCATCGAGATTGACCCCAAGCACTTCAAAGCCTTCTCGTTGATACACCCGGTGCAGTTCCTGAATCTGTGGCAAATCTTCCGTGCATGGTTTGCACCACGTTGCCCAGAAGATCACTGCGAGTACCTTACCTTGATACGCCCGGGTGTCGATCTGTTGCTGGCCACCAAACTGCTGGCCAGCAAGCTGCAATGGTTGGCCTTTGAGCGACAGACGCCGCAACGCACCTTTGGCCCGCGTGCCTGCCTGACTGTTGCCATGCTTGGTGGCGGCCGTTTGATACCACTTTTGTGCTTCGGCCAGATTGCCGTTGAACTCCTGCGTGAGGGCGAGTTGCAGCAGGGCGTCTGGCGCGTTGGACGACTCGGGATACTGCTGAGCGAAGCCTTCGAGCGACTTGAGCCAGTCTTCCTGAATCTTCTGCCGCTCCGTCGCATCAGCCGCCTGCAGGGCGCGATTGTACTCCGAGAGCATCCGTTGGAACACAACGAACGACAGCAGGTCCTTGTCCGCCGGGCTACTCTTCAAGGCCGACTCAAACCGAGCGAGTTCCTTCTCGCCGTTCACGTACGTGCCCATTTGGGTGCAAGTGGCGATCCACTCAATCTGCTGACGCAGCCACATGCTGCGGTCGTCTGGGGCATCTGATGCCGCCGCAAGTTCGCCCAGAATCGCTGCCCGCTGGGCGTTGTAACTGGCCAGCTCTGGAGTTGCCTGGGCGGCGTTGGGCGCACCGGCGTCGAGTTTCTGGAGCTTCTCGATCAATTCCTGAATCTTCGGCGAGATGCCGGTCGTCATTGCGCCGGCAACGTCCGCTGTCTGCTGCAGCAACAGGCCAGCGTCGGCGACTTCGAGTCGATCCCCATCCATTGGCTGTGGAATCTGGGTCAGCTTCCAGTTCGAACCGACCTGGATCATCTCGCCGAGTTGAATGAACCCGTTTGAGCCATTCGTATCGACAATCGCCATCACGTTTTCATAGACGACGAGGTCGGTTTTAGCCTTGCCAGATTCACGTGGAATGAGATTCGGCATCAGCATCGAACTGTCAAACCGCATCCAGCGGGTTTGCGGGGTGATGAATTTCCCGGCACTGCGGGCGGCGGCCAGTTTCTGAGCCGGATCACTGACTCGTTCCAGCAACTGCTGGGCTGTGGCAGACGTCAATCCCAGTTGTTGGGCGTCCTGTGGATTCAGCAATACTGCCGAGAGAATCTTAGCATCGCCCGCCACCAGCGCCTTGACCGCTTCGCGCGAGGCCTCTTCGGCGGAGATCCTCTTCCAGGCATCGATCTTGCCGTCCGCATTCTGATCGACCCCCCAGCGGCTGCCAGCGGTGTTCATCCAGCGGGACTCATCGACCTTGTCGTCCCCATTGGTGTCGTAATCGCGATACACCTCGAGGCCATGCTGGAAGTAGCGGAACTGATCGACCTTGTTGTCGGCGTTGGTGTCGAGGAACTTCCGCAGCACCTGGCCCTGCGGACTGAAGAGCACCCAGGCAGAGCCATCGTCGGTCTTCTCGGCGTCGAGTTTACACTGCGGCACTTCGGCCTCTGTTGGTGTATCAATTTCGACATCGGCTTGCGCAGGCCGAATGCCAAGCACGGCTTTCGCGTCCACTTGCGCGTTTGCAGTCGCAGACGTCAACACCAGACAACCGAACAGAGACAGCCCACCACTTACCTTCCGCAGCATCGTTTCACTCCATCAATAGCGATGCAAAATCCTGCCGACACCGAAGTCACCTTCGGCACATTTCGCGAAGTCTAGGGGATTGAGGAAACTGAGTCAGGACCATTTTCGGCGGAATTCAGGCGTGGTACTTCATGCGGCGTTGCCCCAACTTGTTGAACATTGCGGGCATGATCCCTGGCGCGGATCGAACGTAAGGCCTACGCCGTCGCGTGGACCATACCACGTTGACCAGCAATGCGGTTGGACAATGCCGTTCCGGAAATCACGCCAGCGTCCAGTGCCGCGAGCAGACTGCTGCCGCTTGATTGAGAAACAAGCGCTGAGTTGGAACTCAGATTGAAGGTGAGCAGATCGAGACGGCCATCGGCGTTCTGATCAATCAGCAGACTGTTGCCCCAGTTGATCGTCTTGTCCAGGCTTCCCCAGCGGCTGGTGCTCATGGATACTGCGCCGGGGCCTTCGGAGAGTCCGACGACGAGAGCGTCATCAAAGCTGCCGCCAGAGTTGGTGACATGCGTCACAATGTCGTCCCGACCATCGGCGTTCATGTCCCCGACCAGGAAGTCGTTCGTGAACAGAGTCGGATCGAAGAACGAACCTGGGGTCAGTTCCAGTGTGTGAGCACCAATGTCGGTTCCAGCGACAGGACCAGTGCTGGTGGCGTACCAAAAGTAACCACCACCACGCTGGGCCGCCAGATCGTCGCGGCCATCGCCGTTCCAGTCTCCCACCAGCACGTTGTGCCAACCGGCATCAGCCAGTGTGCCGCCGAGTCGTCCGGCGAAACGGAAGTCGAAACGCTGTCCGACATCGGTAACGGTTTGGGAAATACCGTAGGCGATGGTGGTCCCATCGGCTGCCGCGTTGGTCTTCAGTCCCACAATGTCATCGACGCCATCGGCATTGAAGTCGCCAGCCACAAACGAATCCCAACCAGCGGGGTCCCAGCGCCCCAGAAACGTGGTCTCGAATGCGGTCCCGTTCCAGCCCCGATCAAACCACAGCCCTTCCTGACCTTGCGTGAGGAAGTCGAACCGGCCGTCGCCATCGAAGTCGCCACCCAGATAGTGGCTGTATGTGCGGTCGGTATGCAGTGATGCCATGGGGACTTCAGTCAGATTTCCAGCGCCATCGTTCAACACGACGAAGACCTGATTGTTCGCGTTAATGCCGATGCCATCCAGGAAGCCGTTGCCATCGACATCCCCCATGAAGACGTCCCAGGTCAGGGCGCTGTTCCATTGCAGTTCATCGGTCCAGGTGATGGTGTTCGTGCCGACCGTCGGCATGCCGATGCGCCAGACCGCCGCTCCATGGTCGAACGTCAACACGCCTTCAGCGGCGGCAGGGACGAAATCGCTTTCGAAGGCACCCATGTCGACCGCGATGGACTGCACGCGCGCTTCGCCGCGCTGATCAGTCGTGAGCGCCGTTGCGCTGGCATCGACCGCCAACGTCGTGCTGCCGGAGTTTGCCGCCGGACTGTTGGTGA
>JAGQQB010000001.1 GCA_020426425.1 Planctomycetaceae bacterium
GAGTTTCGCATCCCCTACAAGCCGATGGCTCGTGGACAGGGACGCGGCAATAGTGGCTTCTATCTCCAGAGCCGCTACGAAGTGCAAGTGCTGGATTCGTTCGGCCTCGAAGGGATCGAGAACGAGTGTGGCGCGCTGTATCGCACACGTCGTCCGGCCTTCAACATGTGCCTGCCTCCTTTGCAGTGGCAGACCTACGACATCGACTTCAGCCCAGCGAAGTTTGACGCACAGGGCAACAAGACCCGCAACATGCGGATCAGTGTGTGGCATAATGGCGTGTTGATCCACGACCGCGCGGACATCCCCAACAAGACCGGTGCTGGTAAGCCGGAAGGACCGGAGCCGCTGATTACCAAACTCCAGGATCACGGCAATCCGGTCGTGTATCGGAATCTGTGGATGATTGATCGAACACAGCCTGGGACGGAAAGCATCAGTTGGTTGCGACTTCCGCCACAAGGTCCGCCCGTGCCGATCCGGTGATGCCGTCGTCGATCCGTTGATCTGGGTCGGCATCGCAGGGTATGATCAGCGGTGCAAGGATGGACCCGATTTCTGCCACCTGAGGGAGGCTCACGATGGCCGCTGCTCCCGATCAGATGACGTTGCGTGAAAAGCTCAGCGAGGCGGAACGCCTGACGCGCGAGCTGATTCATCACGTGGAACATGGCTTTATCCCCAAAGCTCACCAGTTGCGGCGGATTACGCGCTACAAGTCCGGCGACGACGAGCATTCCGACATCACTGATCACACAGTGCGGTCGACTGCTGAGAAAGTCCTGGAGAGCGACCAGTTTACGCGACAGGTTTGCGAGCAGCTCAATGGTGTGCTGAAAAGTGTGCAGGCCGATGTGGAACGACTCCAGGGGCGTTAGGAGTGCGTACTGCGGGCGAGGACTTCCAACTTTCATACGAAAAAAACGGATTTTCGAGGAAAAGACTGAGAACCTTTCCAATAATTGGGTGGTTCTCACTATGAGCACAACACGTTCACTCACGCATTTCGATTCGGGCAATTCGCCCAAGGATTTTTCAATCAGTTCGTTGACCTTGCGCCAGATGCCCATGTCTCCTTCGGCCGAAGTGGCAATGTGGCGGCTGCGAGTTCGAGGCAAATCCGGTCGGCGATTGGGGATGGTTCCCCGACGTCCACCTCAGTTTCACCTGATTCCCACATCCTGATTCCAACGGAAGTGATCCCCGATGTCCACGGGCGTTCGGCTACCGAGCGGTGAATCCAGCGGCACAGCGTACGCGTTTGTGCGTCCGCTGCCGGGCGCTCCACGCGCATCAGACAGCAGCGTTTCGCATCCCAGGCTGCCAGCAGAGTTCGTGACTGGCGATGTCGCGGGAGTGCTCTTCCCTCCCAAGCACACCGATTCCGATCTGCTGCCCTCGGTTACAGGGATCGCATTGGGGCATTTCGTCATCGAGGAGCGAATTGGTCGCGGCGGCATGGGGGCGGTCTTCCGCGCGATTGATCAACGGCTGAACCGCGTCGTGGCTCTGAAGATTCTGACGCCACACCAGTCGATGGACGCCCAGGCGATTCAGCGATTCCAGAACGAGGCTCGTTCCGCGGCTCAGCTCGATCATGATCACATCGCACGCGTGCATTTCGTGGGCGAAGAACGGGGGCTGCATTTCATTGCGTTCGAGTTTGTCACCGGGACCAACATTCGCGATTTCATTCTGCAGAAGGGGCGGCTCGAACCGATTGAAGCGGTGAGTTATACGCTGCAGGTGGCGGAAGCGCTGCGTCACACGGCGGCGCAAAACGTGGTGCATCGTGACATCAAACCGTCCAATCTGATCGTTTCCCCCACTGGTCGCGTGAAACTTGTCGACCTTGGTCTCGCACGGCAGTTGCGTGCCGACGAGGCGAGCGCTGAAGATCTCACGACCGCAGGGACCGCGCTGGGGACCTTTGATTACATCTCACCCGAACAGGCGCGCGATGCCCGCAACGTCGATGTCCGCAGCGACATCTATTCGCTCGGTTGTACGCTGTATCACATGCTGACTGGCGAACCTCCGTACCCACGGGGGACGATGATCGAGAAGGTCGTCAGCCATCACGGTGCACCGCCTGACCCGTCGCTCAAGAATCGCGATGTCACCCCTCAATTGGCCCAAGTCGTCCAAAAGATGATGGCCAGCAATCCGGACGAACGATACGCATCGCCCGATTTGCTCATTCAAGATCTTGTGCAGGTAGCGGAAGACCTTGGTCTTACGCGGCTCCCGTCGGAAGGTTACATCTGGGCGAGACCACTGTTCTCGCGTGATCAAGGCCGAGGCCGAGGGACCAGAACCTGGTTCACGCTGCTGGCCGCCCTCGTGGTGATGGCGATTCTGGCGGACAAGTTGCCGTGGCTCGCGGGGGAGACTCCGGAAGCCCCGTTCCCTCCTGCTCCGTCGGTGACAATCGACGTGGCGCCCAAGGCCCTGGATGCCGCGCCGGCGCCTCCTGCGCCAGCGGCAGCAGGACCATTAGTCGCAGCGGATGCGTCCGCTGGCACTCCAGCGACAAATGCCGACACGCAAACCGGCGGCAACACGAACGACTCCCAGGCCAGCGGTGTGATCGCAGCATTGACCGCTATGCAGCAGGCGCGTGCAACGCTGGATGAACCGCCACCGCGGGAAGTGATCGAACCAGAACCCGGTCCGCTGACAATGGTCGATCCAGGTGATCTGTTACTGGCGCCAGAACGTGGATCCGGCGAAGCTGTGTTGGCTCGACCCGGGACGACCACCATGAGTCCAGAGACCACGATTGCGGCAACCACTGGCTCGCCTAGGGTGAGTCCTGAGACCACCTTCCCTAAACCGCCAAGTGTGGCACCTGCAGTCCAGCAACCGTTTGTCCTCCTGGGGACTGATGGAGACCGGAAGCCATATGGCACGCTCTTCGCCGCACTGAATGATGCCTCCGACGATGCAGTGATCGAACTCGAATATAACGGCCGCGCCGCAGGTCCACAGGACCCACTGCGCGTGAGTGCCAAACGCATTCGCATTCGCCCCGCCGAAGGGTTTCGACCAGTTCTCGAATTCCAACAGAAGTCGGCGGCGGCGACCTCCATTAACTCCGCCATTCGTGGCATCACCTTACTCAACGGGATGCTCGAGTTGTACGACCTGGATCTGGAACTGCGCACAACAGCGAACTCGGTTGTCGACCAATGGGCCTTGTTCTCGTTGACTGGTCGTAGTGAAATTCTGCTCAAAGGCTGCTCCTGCACGATCGTCAACACGTATCTGCGTCCTGCGGTGTTGTTTGAACTCCCGGTGCGGCAGTCGTCGGGACTGACCCAAATGATGAACGACCAGATGCGGGCGCCGGGCTACTCGATTCGACTGGAAGAGTGTGTCATTCGTGGCCAGGCGGACTTTCTGCAGCAAGATCACGCGTACCCCACGGACGTGTCTCTGGAGAACGTCGCCCTGGCCCTCAGCGGGCACGTCCTGACAATTGATGGGCGCGACAATGTCTCGACTTCCAGTGGCGATGAAGAAGATGACCTCATCGACTTGAAGCTTAATCACGTTACGGCCCTGATGGGGGAAGGGTTGATTCAAGCGACTTCGGGCGACTACGGACGGTTCCCGGTCATTCAGGTTGACACCCGCAACAGCCTGTTCAGTTCACTCGATCCGCAGAAACCGCTGATCGAATTCTCTGGACACGAGGAACTCGACTTCCTGCTGGAAAAGCTTAGCTGGATCAGTCGCCGTGACCCCAACTTCTTTGAACTGACCGGCCCGATGTGGTTCGTCGATGCTCCGCAGTCGCTGGGACTGGAATTTCAACGGAGCTTCGACTTCGCGACATGGGCCGAATTCTGGGGAGAAGAAGGAGACGCAATCGTGCGTTCTGGGCTGTTCCGCAATCCTCGCCTGGGACCGGTGTCGCAGCTCGCACAGATGGAGTCGGCCGATTTCGTCCTCCGATCGAGCGATGTCGTCCCCAACCCCGCTCAAAGTGCGACTGGCGATCGACGCGACTGCGGTGTTGATTGGTCGTCCCCGCGCGTTCCGCGGCATCTGCCGACCCCGTGATTCGGACTGCGGTCGTACGGCACCGCTTGCGAAGACAAACGCGATCGATGGCTCACTGGGCCCATGTAGCCGTTACACGCCATCAATCCGCTGCAGTCCGCGAAATCCGACTGAACGGGCTGTTCCCATCCTCGGCAATGCTGCCTGTTGACGAATTCCAACATCCACAGGCGATTGCTTCTTCGCGTGGCTGCCTCGCATGGCAGGTTTGACCGTGTGCGCCACTTGGAAGCTGTGCGCGCATCGGGCGATGCATGGCAGTTTTGAAGAAAATGAATCCGGACGCCGCCATTTTGCGTTCGTCCTGCAGAAGCCCGATTTCGCACGACGCCCGATTTCGCACGATGTAGTCCCCAACGAAACTGATTCGCATGGTCGATTCCCCAAGTGCCCCCGCATCCCCTTCTCAACTGGAAGGCGGGACTTATGAGATTCTGCGTCAACGCCTGGCAACGCACGCGAGCGATCTGCGCGATCGGCTGGACCAGCTCAACGAGCAACGTAAGTCCGTCTTCGGGTCCATCGATCTGCGTCTACTGACGACCGAACGAATTACCACCGATCACAACTGCGTTCCGCGCGACATGGTAGCGATCGGGCACCGCTTGCTGTTTGGATACAACGTTCACTTCGGTCTCAAGACCGAGCGGAACATCGAAGACGTTTTTGCCATCTATCGTTACGACGAGACCGAGCGCCAGTTGCACGTCGATGGTCTTGATCTGCTGCGTGATGAACGATTCCTCAAAGACTTTCAGGAGGTCTATCGCTACTACAAGAACGCCACGTTCTCGAAGTTCTTCGTCACGCGCACGCACTTGTACATGGTGTTTCAGGTTGGTAAGGCGGCCACCGACATCAAGACGTTCAAGTGGGCGATCACGCCGGATGGTCTTGCCTATCTTGATAATCGCAGCGACCACGAGGTGCGGTACCCGCCACAGCATGAGTTCTCCTGGATTCGTACGACGCGCGACATGCATCGACCAGGGCTGCATCCGCACGTTTCGATTGAAGATCGCATCTTTGTCGAGACGGTCGGTGGCGATCTGACGATCAAAGTTGAGAACAACACGGAGAGCGGTGCCGGCATCTACTCCGAACCAGTCGACGATCCCGACCAAACGCTCGATGATGCCGACATCAGCTATGCGGTCGTCGGCAACTGCATTTTGCTCAAAGTCCGCCCGTATCAGGAGCAGGCGAATCGGTTCATCGTCTACAACCAGAAGATCGCTCAGGCGCGACGCATTGATGCGTTGCGCGATGCCTGCGTCCTGTTGCCGGATGATCACGGACTGATCTTCTCCAACGGGTACTACCTGCAGACCGGTGAACACAAGATGTTCGAAAGCGACATGCGCGGATTGCTATTCGAGCGGCGCATCGTTTCTCCCAACGGCGAGGACACGCTGTTCGTCTTTTACCAGCCTGAGACGGGCGTGTACGTGCTGCTCGGTTACAACGTCATTCGGCAGCAGGTGGAAACCCCCATCGTCTGTCACGGTTTCACGATGTTTCATGGCGGCGAGATGATCCTGATCAAGTCGCCGGATCAGCCACAGAAGCATCATGCGATTCAGTTGTGGCAGACGCCTTATGTTGGCGCCGACTATGTCCCCGAGCAAACGACTGATTCGTATCTGTACAAGATCGGTAACCGGGACATCGTGCGGGGAATGTCTGAATGCCACGAACTGCTAAGTCTCATTGATCAGGATGACAGCTACTCCGGCCTGTACATCGACCTTGTGCGTCAGTCGACGGACATTCTCGACAGCTTCTTCTGGATTCACGAAGAAACAGCGGGCAATCTTGGTGTTGCGCTGACCGAAGTTCGGGCAGCCGCCAAGGCGGCGGTGGATGAATTTGAAAAGGTAACGCGTGTCCGCCGCAACACAGCGGAACAGACGAGCAAGGTCAGCACTGCGACCCGGGAAACCCTCAACGCCGTAGGGCGGCGGCGGTTCGATCGCGTTGAGGAGTTCGTCCAGTCGCTGGCGAATCTCCGCAAACTGCGCGGGGAGGTGATCGCATTGCGTGACCTGCGCTACGTGGACGAGGAACTCATTGCCGGACTGGAACAGCAGATTTCCGCATCGTCCGATCAGCTTTCACATCGGTGCGTCGAGTTCTTGCTGCAGGACGATGCGCTCCAGCCCTACGAACAACGAATCGATGAACAACAGACGCAAATTGGCAAACTCCAAAAGGTCGCCGAAGCACGCGTACTGGACGAACAGATTTCCGCCTCGGGTCATGAGCTGGAATTGCTGATCGAGATAGTCTCGAACCTAAAGATCGACGACGCGACGCAGCGCACGCGAATCATCGACAATATCTCTGCCATCTTCAGTCGTGTGAATACCGCACGGGCAAGCCTGAAGCGGCGCCGCAGCGAACTGGCGAGCACGGAAGGGGCGGCGGAATTTTCCAGTCAGCTCAAGTTGCTCAGCCAGTCTGTCGTCAGTTCACTCGATGTCTGTGACACGCCCGAAAAATGCGAGGAGTACCTCACGCGATTGATGGTGCAGATTGAGGAACTCGAAGGCAAGTTCGCCGAGTTTGATGACTTCCTGCTGCAACTCGTCGAGAAACGGGAAGACGTTTCCGGCGCCTTTGAATCACGCCGCATGCAACTGGTTGAGCAGCGGAATCGTCGCGCGAACTCGTTGGCGCAGGCAGCTGATCGAATTCTCAAAGGGATTCGCTCGCGTGTCTCTGCGCTGGAGTCAATCCAGGAGATCCACGGCTACTTCGCCGCTGACCTGATGGTCGACAAGGTGCGCGATCTTATTGGCCAGCTCACCGAACTGGATGACTCGGTCAAAGCCGAGGACATTCAGTCGCGACTGAAGACGATTCGCGAAGATGCGGTTCGGCAACTCAAGGATCGTCAGGAACTGTTCGAAGAGGGCGCGAGCATCCTGCGATTCGGACAGCATCGTTTCTCAGTGAACACGCAGTTGCTCGATCTGACGACCGTGTTGCGAGACGATCGATTGCATCTGCATTTGACCGGCACCGAGTTCTACGAACCGCTCGACAAGACCGAGTTAAATGAGACCCGACCGGTCTGGGGCATGGAGGTTTGCAGTGAGAATGCGGACGTTTATCGGGCCGAGTATCTCGCCTATCGCATGTTTCGCGAACTGGGGAACGCAATCGATCTGGCTGAGTCGAACGTGTTGGCAGCAGTCCAGCAGTTCATGGCCCCGCGATACGTGGAAGGCTACACCAAAGGAGTGCATGATCATGATGCCGCCCTCCTGATTCGCGCCCTGTGTGAGTCCGATCAGCACGCTGGGCTACTACGTTATTCACCCCAGGCGCGTGCGCTTGCGAGTTACTGTTGGCGGCAACTGTTCCCAAAGGCGGAACAACAGTTGATGGAGGCCGCGCTGCGAGGTATGGGGCATGTTGCCCGACTGTTCCCACAGACGCAAGGTCGCGATGAATTGTTACGGCGTCTGCGACGCCTGCTGCAACAGGCGCTCGCCCCCATCGACTCGGAGCTGGAGGTTTCGGCCCCGCTGATTGATGAAGCGGCACAATACCTGTTCGCGGAATTCACCGGTGGTGATCTCGAACAACGCGGTGACGCGTTCGCCGTCAGCCAGACTGCCGCAGATCTGGTGCATGCGTTTCAGGAATATCTGCACACGCACAATGCGGAAGATCGATTTCAGCAATCAGTGAAAGCCCTGGCGGACGATCCACTCGCCGCATGGAAACTCGCCCAGGCGTGGCTCGATGCGTTCCAGCCTGTGCTCCCTGCAGCGACTCGCGCCGGACTGCACCAGGGATACATCGCGGAAGCCGGTTTGCTCTGCCTGGAACGAACGCTCGATGAACGTCGGATTCTCTCCGCGACAACGCATCACCAGCTTTCAGGGCTCATCGGATCACACGGCGTGATCGGCGAAGGGGGGCGGTATGAGTTCGACCTGCATCGCTTCGTCAATCGTCTGCGTCGGTTCGAATCTGAAACACTGCCCGCCTTCGAGCGCTACCATCAACTCAAAGGAGAGTTGGTTGACCGCGCCCGAGCCGCGATGAAGCTGTCCGAGTTCCAACCAAGAGTGCTTTCTTCATTCGTGCGGAATCGCCTGATTGACGAAGTCTACCTGCCGCTGATTGGAGACAATCTCGCCAAGCAGATTGGCACAGCGGGCGACGCGAAGCGAACCGATCGACAGGGACTACTCCTGCTCATCTCCCCACCGGGTTACGGCAAGACGACACTGATGGAGTACATCGCGAATCGGCTCGGGATTATCTTCGTGAAAGTGAACGGCCCGGCGCTGGGGCATCAGGTAACGTCACTTGACCCCGCTGCCGCCCCGAACGCAGGAGCACGGGAAGAGATCGAGAAGCTCAACCTCGCGCTGGAAATGGGCGACAACGTCATGCTGTATCTGGACGACATTCAGCACTGTCATCCGGAGTTCCTGCAGAAGTTCATTTCGCTATGCGATGCCCAGCGGAAGATTGAAGGGGTGTGGAAGGGGCAAACCCGCACTTACGACTTCCGCGGCAAGAAAGTCGCCGTGGTTATGGCGGGCAATCCTTACACAGAGAGCGGCGAGAAGTTCCAGATTCCCGACATGCTTGCCAACCGCGCAGATATCTACAACCTGGGCGAGATCATTGGGGAGACGCGCGAAGCGTTCGAGATGAGTTATCTGGAGAACGCTCTGACCTCGAATCCCATCCTGGCAAAATTGGCGGCCCGGTCACAACAGGATGTCTATGCGGTGATCAAACTCGCGGAGCAGGAGCGCCGCCGCGAATCGGCGGGACCGCTGAACATGCAAGGGATCGATTTCGAGGGAAGCTACTCGATGGAGGAACTGGGTGAGTTTGTCGCCACCATGACCCGCCTGATGCGTGTGCGCGATGTGGTCCTGCAGGTGAATCGCGAATACATTGCCTCCGCCGCGCAGCACGACGACTACCGAACCGAACCCCCATTCCTGCTGCAGGGCTCATACCGCAATATGAACCGCATCGGCGAGAAGGTCCTTCCGGTGATGAATGCGACGGAACTTGAAACGCTGATTGGCAGCAGCTACCAGAACGATGCCCAGACGCTGACCTCCGGTACCGAAGCGAATCTACTCAAGTTCAAGGAACTGCTCGGTACATTGACTGCCGACGAACAGACCCGCTGGGACCAGATTCGCCGGACATACCAGCAAAACGTCAAACTGCGTGGACTCAGTGCCGATGACCATGTCGGCCAGGTGATTGCGACGCTCATGACTTTTTCTGATGGTCTGAACTCCATTCGCGAAGCGCTGCAATCGGGTGTGCAACGACTCTCTGCAGATCGTAGTTCGGCGCAGGCGCAGGCGATTCAGTCGCAGTTAGCGGGAATGACCGAGCAACTGACGCAGGGACTCGATCGACTGACAGAGGCGGCGCGGCAGTCTGCTGAAGCGGCGATGCACAGACCATCGCGGGCCGGTTTGCCAAGTCCGCCGACCAACGATGCCGAGACCAGCGTCGATGCCGCCGGCCGATTGACGATCGTGAACCGCATTCCGCGCACGGTCCTGAATGTGATGGAAACACAATTCGACCTGATGCAGAACTGGCTCCGGCCACTCAGTGAGATGACCACACGCCAGACCGCAGACCTTGAAAGCCTGCGTCCCATGGTCGAAGAGTGCCTGCAACACTACCGCGTGTTGTTGCGGAAGTTGGAGGAGGCGCACGAACGAGAATCTTCGGAAGATGAATGAGGAACTCGCCGACCGTGGGTGCAGCTTGCGAATTGTCATTCAGTCAGCGCATTTGCAATCTACGCCAGTCTCAGCACGATGCTTTGAATCGTGCTGAGACCTTCCAGGGCGTCAATCGACGAATACACGTTCGCCAATCGAGTTGGACTCAACCCGACTCAGAAACTCGGGTGACACGGTCTCGAACTGCACGACGAATCGCAACGTGTGTCCCTTACTGACCACACCGCCGTGAACGCGTAGGATCGCAGAGCGATCCACGACTATCGACTCGCCTGCTGGCCTTTGAACATCGGATCGTTTCGGTTGCCGCGGGACAACAGGTACGCCATCAGGTCCAGAATCTCGTCTTCGTTAAGAGTGTTGAGCAGGCCGTTGGGCATCATCGACACTGGAGAGGCTTTCATCTCTTCAATCTGCTTACGGTCCACACTTGCCAACTCGTTTGGATCGAGCATGTTCGTGTTGATCTTCAGCGAGTCCCCGGCCAGATTCATAATGCGTCCGACGACGACTTTCCCATCGAGTGTGAGAATCTGCACGGCAGCGTACTGATCGCTGATGACCTTGCTCGGATTCGTGATCGCTTCCAGGAGATACTTGCGGTCGAACCGTCCCGCGACTCCCGAGAGGTCGGGACCGACCGCCCCGCCCGTGTTGTCGAAGCGGTGGCATCCAAAGCAGTTGGCCGCAGCGAACATCTTCCGGCCATTTTCGAAATTGCGATTCTTGAGTTGTTCGACTTTGGGAAGCAGTTCGTCGAGTGTCCATTCTTTGACGAACGGACGCGGGGCCGCAGAGAGCGGCGTGACGAGTCCTTCGGGCTTCTTGTCGAGGATCGGTTGCAGCACGACCTTCTCTTCGTCGGACAGGAGCGCAACGGCATCCTTCTTCATCTCATCGACAAACATCGTGAAGCTTGCTCCGCCACGATAGCCAGCTGCGCGGACGTACCATTCGAAGTAGCGGGCCTGCAGTTCCGGAGTCCAGCCGGTCCGCAAATGGCGCAGGGACTTGGCGAATGAGATCTGCTCTTCCTGCGTTGGCGCAGCTTCCAGCAGCGCGACCCCTTTCTCTGCCGCCTGTGCGCTTTGCAGGAAGATCAGGATGTCGAGCAGCATGTTGTCGTACTCGAACCGACCATGTGGCAATCGCGGTTCCAGTGCCGCAACGACACCATCCCGCAGTTCCTGAATCGGCATGTCGAACCTCAGCAACGCCAACTGGATGATCCGTAGTGACTGCAGCGACTGCTCATAGGTGAACTCGTTGTCACGATCCAGGCGATCCAGCGTTTCCAGGATCGCCACCTGCAACAACCGCTGATCGTTGGCACTCCCGTCGGCGGGCGGGTACTCCGTGGGCGACGGGGTGTCGACCGCTTCACCTGGCTTCTTGCCTGCGCGTTCCTGTGTGCGGACCAGGGCAAGCAGCGCCTCGAGTGCGGTCGTGAGATGCGGTTCGGCAATCGCTTTCGCCGCCCACTCTTCGCGTGGACGATGTTCGATCGCCACTCGGGCGGCGGTACGAATCGTCCGATCAGGATGCGACAGATACGGCCACGCGACTTCAACCGCTTCAGGGTGATCGCCAAGATGCAGTTCTTCCAACCGGCGTCGGAGCTTGCGATCATCCGCACCGGCGGTGTTGGCGGCATCGACCGGTTCGGTTGGCTCTGCCCCGGTGTAGGTCACCTTATACAACCCCGACTGCACGCGGCGTCCACCGATCGCAAAGTACATCGCGCCATCGTGTGGGTTGATCACAATGTCCGTCAGCGGCAATGGTGTGCCGGTGATGAACTCCTCGAACTTGGCAGAGTAGCTCCCACCCTGCGGTTGCAGATGCACAGCATACAGTTTGCCATAACTCCAGTCATTGATGAAGAACGCCTGCTGGTACTTGGCAGGGAACTTCGCTCCGTAACCAAACGTCACTCCGGTTGGTGATCCGGGACCAATGTTGACGACCGGCGCTGGAGTATCGGCGAAGTACTCGGGGAACTTCGCACTGCCATTTCGCCACCCGTAATCGACCCCGCTGAGCACCTGGCATACACGCGTGGGGCGATACCAGGGGGTGTTCATGTCCCATTCCATGTCGGCGTCATAGGTAAACAGTTCGCCATCGGCGTTGAATGCGGCGTCGTACTGGTTGCGGAAGCCGACGGTGATCAATTCCCAATGCTTGCCATCGGGATCAATTTTGCTGACATACCCCCCAGGCGCCGGAACGCCTTTCATAAAACCTCGCCCATACACACGGGGCAGCATGTGGTCTTCATCCCACAGCTTGGGCACGCGCGACGCTGTGAATTCTGTGAGGTTCGTCTTATTGCCACACACCACGTAGAGCGATTCTCCGTCTGGGCTGAGCAGCACGGCATGGGGACCGTGTTCGCCACCAGTGCCAGGCAGCAGTCGCAGCGTTTCGAGCGCGTCGAGTTGATCATCGCCATCGGTATCGCGCACTCGGTACAGGCCGCTCTCGTACTTCTGACCTTTGTTGACGACGACATACAAACTGTCGAAAGCCCAGAGCAAGCCCTGCGCCTCGCCGATGTCGACAGGGATCGGTTCGATCTGAATTTCTGTCGCCCCTTGGATTCCCGGCGGGGTGATTCGAAAGAGTCCGCCATATTGGTCGCAAGCAATTAGTCGCCCCTTGGGATCCACGCACATGCTGACCCAGGAGCCTTCCTCGGTCATTGGAACCGAGTGGAGCAGATCGACCTGAAACCCCTTAGCGATGATCATGTGATCGATCGGCGTCGCCTCAGGCTGTTTGAGATTGCCAACTGCCAGCAGTTGTTCATCGGTCAGCTTCCATGGTTCCCCGCCAATCTCGCCAACCACATCGACCTTCCGCCAGTCGTCTCCCGGCTTGAAGTCGACCTGTTGCCAACCTTTGGCCGCCTTGGTCGCTCCGAGCCAAGAGGCATCAGAGACTTCGGCCCACGTATCGCGCCAGCCGGATTCCAACACGAGCTTGAGTAACACACCGGCCGCCGACTTGCTGTTCTCCGCCGCGACGGCGATGACATGTTTTCCTCCCGGAGTTTCCCGCTCCAGTTGCTTGGTGATGTCCATGAACGCGGGTTTGCCCCAGTTGGCATGCTTGAGCACTTGCTGCCCATCGACGAAGACCGTCAGGCGGTCATCGGCAGTGGCGTACAGACGTCCCGAGGCAATCGCTCCCTGAATCGTGATCTCCTTGCGCAGGAAGACCTTGCCCGCCGGCGTGTCGCCTTCGTTCAGCCAGATCCAGGAGGGTTTCGCCAGCTCCGGCCGAGGCTTCTTTTCTTTCTTCCCCTGTGCGAGACCGACAGCAGTCGTTAGCGTCAGAGCGAGTCCCAGGACGATGTTCAAACCACGGCGCATCGGTTGTGTGTTCATCAGCAAAGTGCATCTTGAAAGCAGGAGACGGTGCGACCGCTGGGCCGCCAAATTTGAGCGAATATGCTAACAGAGACGCCTGCCTGCGGCAAAAGCGTGGGCACTTTCGCCGGAGTTGCGTGCGTCGTGAAGTCCGCGTTGTACTGTGAATCGATCCTACCGCCGCACGAACAGCCAGTAGATCACTCCCAGCAAGAGGAGATTGACCCCGATCAGAATCCACAGGCGACGGTTCAACCAGGGTTGCTCCGCAGGCACAACTCCGCCAGGGACAAGATTGGGGATTTGTTGGCGGGGGCGTTTCGGTGTCAGTTTTGCCAGCAGCGGGCTGTTGAGGAACTCGGTGTGCGACACCATATTGTCGCCATCGACATCGGAACTGAGGAGAGCTTCCTCAATCTTGGCGGCAAACGCTTGCGCTTTGGCCCACTCCTCAGATTGCGGATCGGCACTCGCCGCCGTCCGACGACGGGTCAGTTCCTCTGAGCTGAGCCGCTGGTCATTGTTCTCATCGAAGTATTCAAAGAGGCGGTCCGGTGGTAGTTCGTTGATCTTCGTCTTGAATCGCCGTTCGGCAAAAGAGAGTTCGCCATCGTGATTTGTGTCCCATTGCCGGAAAGCCCACAACCGGTATCCATGGGCCAAGAGCGGTTCGTATTCGTTCGCAACCCCCCCGGCAATGAACTCGGCGGCACTCAGACGCCCATCGATGCTGCTGTCGACCGGGTCGCTCCAGTCATCCACAGGATTCGTCAATGGGCATCCGCAAAACTCCCGAAAGCTCAACTTGCCATCGCCA
The DNA here is from genome assembly GCA_020426425.1 of Planctomycetaceae bacterium. GTDB lineage: Bacteria > Planctomycetota > Planctomycetia > Planctomycetales > Planctomycetaceae > JACKHO01. The sequence goes on from JAGQQB010000001.1 coordinate 14,010, forward strand.
TCGTCATCGAAGGCAGGGATCAACCGATCTGCGTAACGTCGAAACCAGTCGGGAGGATCGTGTGTGAGTTCACTGAGACTCACTTGAGCATCGAGATCAGTGTCCAGCTGCAGAAACGTACGCAGTGGATCCGACCAGAACACACTCCCTTGCAGCAGTTCCGGCAAAGTGAGGACTTGATCGCCATTGACATCGATCCGTTCGCACCAGGCGTGCAACTTCTCACCTGGAATCCCGCCCTTCTTTGCAGCGGTTGCATACGACAACCCGGCACTGCCAGCTTCCAAGCCATTGAAGTAGTTCCGAACCGAAAACCGCAGACCCACGGGAGAACGCAGCGATGGTCCTTTCAATCCGGCTCGCAGGCCATAGAGCACCTCGAGACCATTTCGCAGTTCGTCCACGGTGACCGCCTCGTCGGAATTGATGTCGAGTTGTCCGAGATCCAACCTTGGGGGGACCGCGCTCATCTCTTCCGGGACGGGATACTCGCCCTGGTACTTCCATTCATCGGGCGACCACTGGGAGTCGTGGTTGGTGTCCAGTGGGCGGAGCAACTTGACCCACTGCTCGAGCAATTCCGGAATGCGGTCGGCGACTGGATCCGGGAATCGACCTCGCAATCGTTCATTGTTGTTGCGTGGTAAGGACAGGAACTCCTCAAAGTTCAAGCCGGCACTTTGGTCGAAATCGAGGACCGTGAGTTGCTGCCGCAGTACGTCCGGACGCTCATCCGTCTGAGCGACAATCAACTCCGCTTCGCTGACTTCGCCATCCATGTTGCGATCTGCGTCCCGGAACTGATTCCAGAGAACCCGACCATGCTGCCGCCACAACTGGACCGTATCTTGAAGGGCCACGGCGGGAATGAGTTCATCTGCCGCAAGTACCTCGTCGTGGTTCACGTCCACTTCCCCAAACAACGGGCGGAACCAGGAAAGCATTGGCACCTGGGGATCGGGACCAGGGAGTCCGAAGGCCTCGTCAAACGTCACGTGACCATCGTCGTTCAGATCGAGTGAGGTGGCGAGTGCTGCGGGCTGAACTTCCACCCGGCGCACTTTGAACGGCAGTTCCGCCTGAGCGAGTGACTCGGGTTCGTCATCCGTTTGCAGTGCATCGAACATCCAGCGCGCCTGGGCCATTACCAGTTCGACTTCGGCGGCGACTGCACCATCGGGAATGGACTGGACCAGGAACTCAGGCCAGGTCAGCTTCAGATCATTGTCTTCGTCTGAGTACGCACGAAACCAGTCACCCAGCGTGAGTCCCCAGGCTGAGCCCAAATACTCCGTCAACGAGAGTTGGCCGTCGTGATTGCGGTCGGCGGCGTGAAAGTAGAAAGCGAAGTTGCGTTGTTCCCATTTGGGTGCCTTTTGCCGGACTTCCTCGGCGGACAACAGCCCATCACCCGCCTGGCCATTCACGCCGACATCCCACTTCGCAAAGTCGCTCACCAGATCTTGCCGTAAGATCGCGTTGCTGGCGGCTTCGGCGAACGAGAGTTGCCCATCCTCATCCTTGTCCGCCCGGCCAAACAGCGCCGCTCCTTTCTCCGGTCCCCCCCAGAACTCGGGCACAAACTCTTCACGCGAGAGCAACCGATTCTGGTCCACGTCCCACTTCAGCCATTTCTTCCAGTTGAACGCTTCGCCGCCATTCCGCAGATTCGCTTCACCCGCGCGCAGTCCGTAGATCGCGAGCAGCCGCTGTTCGACTTCGAGGCTCGTCACCGTTTGATCGGCGTTGCGATCCCAACCCGCGATCGGCTGCCAGGGAATCCAGTTTGGCAGTCCATCCGGGGGGGCGAGCGACGCCCATTCCGCAGGATCCAGATGCCCACTCTGATCAATGTCGGCGGCGGCGATCATGTCGACGGACTGCTTGATGATCGCGTTCGCTCTGCGCTGCATTGGATCGGGAATCGACGCACGGTCTTTCGCACGCTCAAAGGCACGGTGCAGCCGCCACTCGTTGAAGGTGAGATCGCCCGATCGATCCGCATCACATATCCGCATTCGCTGTGTCTGTTCAGCGATGGATTCCGGAGGGATCTCAACCAGCAGTTCACTTAGTTCGACCCCTCCACTCTCGTTGCGATCCAGTTCACGAAAGACCTTCCGTAGCGACTGTGTTTTCTTCTGCTCGGCGGAGAGAATTCTGATCCGGTGTGGCAGGGGAACCGGAGGCGGGGAGTGTGTGTTGACTACCGGAATGATTGTCGAGAGGACGCGAGAATCGTCCGCGTGAAGCTCGTGCGCTGCGGAGTTTGCGAACGCAAGCAGCAGCATGCCAGTCAGCAACAGACGCATCTTCGGGGCCCTTTGGGTTTCGTCGAGTTCGAGAAGTTGCCGTCCACCCTGGCTCGCGTCGGCGGAATCTGCCGCAGTCGACCGAGTTGAGTCGATCGACAACAGCCGCGATTCTGACGGTTTGCCTACGCAACTTGAAGCTTTTTTCCAGCAGCCGAACATTTTTTTATGACGGAGTCCGGATTGTGACGATGAGACAGAAGAGGTGAACTGCCGTGACCATGTGGCTGCGCGCCGATTGCTGACTCAGCACTGTCGAGACTTCGATGAACGAGCAAGGCTTAGAATTTCTGCCAGACGACGTGAAGGAGACACCCGAGCTCCTATCCGTATCTCCCGGTGCCCGATTGGCGTTACGGCTTTCCATGTCTCCGTGGTTATGGGGCGCGGTGTTGACGTGTGGCGTCTATGGTGCGATCAACGTGTTGCCGGTCGGACGAGATCTAGCACAGCGGTACTTCTGCAACCATCCGCTCGAATACGCGTTGGCCGCACTCTTCTGCGTCGGGCTCGCCATCATTCTTGCCAAGACGCTGACCAATCGCTGGGAATGGTCTGCGTTTCGCAAGGCACGACAACTTCCGATCGACTCGAACGAAGTCCCCTATGCGGAACGCCTCGATCTGTTGAAGAGTCACGCCAGCCAGTTCACCACAAATCTGCACGAAACATACTGGGGGCACCGACTGGGGCACTTGTGGTCGTTCCTCAGCGGCAAACCTCGTGCTGATGGAATCGCCGACCATCTGAACTACCTCTCGGAATCGTCGCTGGATCGGCTCCATGCCAGCTACAGTTTGATGAATACCATCATCTGGGCGATTCCCATTGTCGGGTTTCTCGGAACCGTGATGGGGATCACGCTGGCGATCGCCAATATCACTCCCGACCAACTGGAAACGTCGATGGGCGCGGTCACCGGCGGACTGGCGGTCGCGTTCGACACGACCGCAGTCGCGTTGACCTGGTCGCTCGTCCTCGGCTTCGCTTCTCTGTTCGTCAAACGAACGGAAGAACAGTTGCTCGCCGAGATCGACGAACAAACCCGCGTCGAAGTGAATCGCTGCTTCCCGGCGGAACAAGCCGAGAGCCCCCTGTTGTTGGCGCAGAGCGATGCCGCCCGGCGCGTCATTCAGGAAACCGACGAACTGGTACGCCAGCAACGCGATCTGTGGCAGACCGCTGTCGATGCATTCCGTAGTGACTGGTTCGAGACACTGCAGCGGCAACAGGCAGAGTTGGGCACATCGTTGAGCAATGCGACCGCCAGTGCTGCCGGGAGTCATGCGCAACAACTGCGTGAATTCCGCGATGAATTCGTCACGGCGTATCAGGCGGTGTCGGCATCGCTCGGAGCCGAACTGCGACAACTCGAAACGGGACGCGCGCTGTTCTCTGATCGGTTGAGTGCGACACTGGAGACATTCGATGATCGCCTGCGATCGGGGCTCGAACAGCAACTGGAGCAACAGCGGCAAGCCAACGAACAGACGACGGAACAGGTGGTCGGGCAGTTGACGCGTCTGGAAGATGCGATCACGCAGTGGCAATCTCAGTTCGCCGAGCTCTCTGCCGCCAGTCGCGAACATGCTCAGGAGTTGCGATCTCAAACCGACCTCCTATCGCAACTGGTCGGTCAGAAGTCGGAGCTGGCCGAACTGCAGTTGCGACTGACAGACAATCTTCAAGCGGTCCGGTCCGCCGAGACATTCGACGAAACGCTGCACAATCTGACTGCTGCGGTGCATCTGCTCACGGCGCGCGCCCGGGCGGCTTAGTCGCCTTTCGCGTTGTCCGCACGTTCCTGATGGTTCCACTCCTTGAAACGCCGCCGTTCAGAACTGTCATTCACGCTGTTCCCCTTTCTGGCCGTGCTGATGTGTACGATGGGGGCGCTGGTGCTATTGTTGCTCGTCACCACGCGTCAAATGCGGGAACGAGCCGTCGAGCAGCAGCAACAGCAGGCCCGCGCGGTCGCAGGCGCAGAGTCGTATGTACCCATCGTCGTTCCGCATGTCGCCGGGCTCCCGGCAGCTGACGAACCCATCCCACTTGAGGGCGTATCACCACCGGAGTTGAGCCCAATTGAGGCCGCCGTCGAAACCGCATCCCCACTTCCGGTGACTGCTGATCATCCACTCCTTCCCGAACTCGTTGATGATCCTCCCGCGACGGGTCCCTCCGCCGCAGAATTAGCCCGTCAGGCTTATGAACGCCAACGATCCCAGCGTGCAGCGGAACTGACTCAGCTGCGTGAAGAATGGGAACAGCAGGTGCGGGAACTGATGCGGCAACGCGATCGCTCTGCCCGCGATCTTGCCCGCTCCAAGGAACTGGTTGGGACAGAGCAGCAACGCGTCGAGCAACTCCGTCGCGATCAGCAGATGATCGCCACCAAACTGCAACAACTCGTGAAAGAGCGACAAGGCCAACAGCAACTCCAATCAGCGCTACTGCAGGAACAACAACGCGCGGAGCAGGCTTTGGAGCAGATCAAGTCGCTGGAGAAGCACGCACAATCCAGAACGCTGGAGCCGAAGACGCGCCTGTCGGTCATGTCCCATGGCGGTCAATCGGGCACGCAACGGCGGGCGATCATGATCGAATGCAGAGCAAACGAGATTCGCTTCGCCAGTGAGGGGGTCTCGCTCACAAGCCAGCAACTCTCCGGATTCACCCCGGACTACAATCCGCTGCAACTGGGCGCCGAAGTGCTGCGCCGCTACTGGGCGCAGCGTGATTCGGATCGCGGTGACGAAGCAGATCCATATGTGCTGCTCGTCGTCCGCCCCGATGGAACCGAAGCGTTTTATGTCGCCCAAATGCTGCTTGCCAAGGTCAAGGTCGAAGGGGGCTACGAACTGGTCCTGCAGGACGAACAGATTGTTTGGCCCGAGGCCGATCCTGAGGCGGCTGCGATTTGTCGACAGGCGGTCGAACAGATGCTCGCGGAGCGGGAACGGATCGTGGCTAAGGTTCGCAATGGACGACTGCCCGTCCATGGTGAACTGGATTTCGTTGGTCCCGATGGTGGATTTCGATTGCAGGAGGTGGAGCGGCTGCGGAACGCCGACGATCCGTACGCGATCGCGAATCCGACCTGGGCCAACCCACATCGACGCTCACTCGATGTCGACTGGCGCAGCACGCAGGGACGCCGCGTGTTTACTCCGCGCTCGGAACCAGAATGGTCCGCCAGTCGGGGACCGTCGCTGGATCACCCAGGATCGTCGGACGCAGCGATCCAGGGCGGTGGTAAAGCGGGGAGCGGTCCCGGTTCGCTGGGAAGCGAATCCATCGAGTCGACCGATGGGAATCCATTCGCACGTCCCCTCCAGCGCGGCTCGGTAGCGGGTGGCTCGTCACAAGGTCCATCGGGAAGTGGTCACGAATCTGGCACAGGGACTGAGGCTGGGGGAGGAACGATCGTGCCTCCCGATCCTGATGCTCAATTCGGGAACGCTCACCAGACGGGAACCGCAGCACTCGATCCAACTCGTCTGCGGTCGAATGACAATTCTCGCACGAATCCAGGAACCGAGTCGTCGACCGCATCCGGCGAACCAGGGAGGCCGGGCCAACGAGTCACTCCGGGGATGGCCCCGCCGCATCCTGGGGCGGCCGGAAGCCGTGCACCGGGATCTGGAAGCATGTCGGGAGAATCGTCGCCAATCCCCCTGCCTCAGTCGACGCCATCCAATGTGCCACCAGGACAGGCAGCTGGCGATCCGAATGAATGGCTGAATGATGGGGGTCGCAATCGTAGATGGGGGGCACCGCCGCGATCCAATGCCATTGGCTTGGAACGAGACGTCGTCCTGGACGTCTGGACTGATGCGGTGGCACTCGAAGGAGCGGAACAGCGAACCCAACTTGAGGCGGCGATCGCGCGACAGGACCTGCAGCGACTGGTCGCGGCACTCATCGAAGAACAGATTGCCGACTGGGGACCGGCACCGGCTTCATTCATGTGGCGACCGACGCTCCGGGTGCGCATCCATCCTGGCGGTCATGTGCATAGTGGTCGCATCGGCGAAGTGGCACGCCATTGGGGCTTTCGCATGCAGACCGAGACGTTGTTGGAGTAACCGATGGCCCGCAGACACAGCTCCGATGAGATCGCATTCAGTTCCGATTCGTTCCTCGACATTGTCGCGAACATGGTCGGCATTCTGATCATTCTGATCGTGATCGCTGGCGTTCGCGTGAGCCGCGCGCCGGTCGTACTGCCGGTGATCGAGAACACGTACGATCTCGCCGCACTGCCGCATCCCGACTTCAGCGACCCGCCCATCGTGCAACAGATTATCGTCGCCGATCCACAGGTTGTCGGCGAACTGACCGATCCGGAACCACCAGTTGAGACACCGTTCGTCAGTACGCCACCACCCAAACCGGCTCCCGAACCAGAACCGATTCCGGTCTTTCCGCCATTGCCGGAGCTGCATCCTCCAGCGGATCTCGTCATGACCGCCAAGGATCTGGGCGCCGAACTCGAACGCCTCCAGGCCGCCCAATCAGGAGAGGAGCAGCAGTTTCAGGAATTGCAAACGTCTCAGCGTGCCTTGGTTGAAGCGCTGCAACAGCAGCGAAGCGAGGTGGCCATGTTGACACAGCAAGTCGACTCCATGTCCCAGACCAGTCAGGAGGTCACAACCGAATTGCGTTCGCGTCAACTGGCGGTGTCGCAGGCGCAGCAACGATTGGCACAAGTCCAGTCAGCCGAATCGCCAACGAAAGAACTGAAACACCAGATGACGCCGGTCTCCAAGGTGGTTACCGGGAAAGAGGTCTTCTTTCGGTTGGCAGAGAATCGCGTTTCGTACCTGCCAATGATGGAACTCGCGGAACTGCAAGCGCAGGATTTGCAGCGTCGCCGCACGGCGCTGCTGGTTGGGCAGTTGTATCAGGGGAAGGTTGGACCGGCGCAAGGTTACGAACTGGCGTACATTGCCCAGTTGGAGGAACGCTCGTTCGCCGAGGAACTCGGCGGAGGTCGCCGCGTGGGCATCAGCTGGATGCTGCGCCCGCATGTGACATTGCACACGGAGTCGGTCGACGAAGCACTCCGTCCGGGCTCTCGTTTCATGCAGGCGTTGGCTGATGCTGGTCCCACAGCAACCGTCACCTTCTGGGTTTATCCGGACAGCTTCGAGATTCATCGCCGACTCAAACAGTATGCCGAAGAGACCGGTTACTGGATTGCCACCCGACCGATGCCGTTCGACGTACCGATCGCCGGCACACCGGACGGATCGCGCTCGCGAGCGCAGTAGCCCCAACTCCGTTTGTGAGTGGTCCCCGATCGCCAGCAGTCGATAGGATGCGTCAACCGCGTGACAAGTCCCTGCATCGGCTGGTTGCGTTCAGCAATCTTTCTCCTCTGCCCGTGGCCCGTCGGCCGGACCGAAACCATGTCGCTCCCCACTCCAGGTACCCCGCCCGATCCTCAGCGTGTGGGAGAACTGTTTCGCAAATTCTGCGATGTCATCGCCCGGCTGCGAGCTCCAGATGGTTGCCCGTGGGATCGTCAGCAGACACTGGCGACCATCAAGCCGTATACGCTCGAAGAGACCTACGAGCTACTCGAAGCGATCGACTCCGGCGATGATCACGCGATCGTCGAAGAACTGGGCGATGTGCTGCTGCAGGTGGTGCTCGATGCACAGATCGGGGCGGATGAAGGTCGGTTCGACATCGTTGAGGTATTGGAGGGGATCACCGCGAAGATGATTCATCGGCATCCTCACGTGTTTGGGGATGTCCGTGTCAGCGATGCCTCCGAAGTGCGACAGCACTGGGATCAGGCAAAGGCGGCGGAGGCGGCCAAGCAGGAACGAACATCCGCGCTCGATGGCATTCCCGACGCGCTCCCCGCGCTGGCCCGAGCCGCGCGGCTCTCGAAAAAGGCCGCACGCGTCGGTTACGACTTTCCCCACCGAGCGATGCTGTTCGACAAACTGCGGGAGGAAATCGAGGAATTGCGTGCGGAACTCGATCCACAAGGGAACATGCCCGAGATTCCCGCAGCGGTCGACATGGCACCGGTCCCCGATGAACCAATCGACGATGCCGCGCGTCGAGACCGCATCGAAGGGGAACTGGGAGATGTCCTGTTCGTGGTTGCCAACATCGCCCGCCGCTGGGACGTCAATCCGGAAGAAGCTCTCCGCCGAGCCAATCGCAAATTCTCCCGGCGCTTCCAGCATATCGAAGCGGGATTGCAGGCGTTGAATAAGACGATCCGCGACGCCACCTTGCAGGAGATGGAGGCACTCTATCAAGAGTGCAAGGTGTTGGAGCGGAAAGGGGGGAATAGGGAGTAGGTGATGGGGAGTCGGGAGTGGGGAGTAGAGTCTTCTGTCTCATTTTGCGCGCGCAGCACGCGCGAAGTCAGACTCCCAGACCCCAGACCCCTCGCGGCCATTCCGTGGAACAATGCTCTTTGGTTGCGGCCACACGGCCGCGTTGGGTCGTGGGAACGTAGCCGTTCGTCTGCTACTTGACGAGGTTCAGCCGTATCCAGTCCGCGGCTGAATCCGCTGGTTGCAGTGCTCCAGCCGTCCGTGCGTTCCGCTGCTGCAGACGGGCGAGCTGTCGGGTCACGATGGAGGTTTCAATGCTCTCGTCCTCGGTCATCCCCACGGACTCCAGTATGGTCTGGAGGTTCTGCATGGGGGCAAACATTGGATGGTCAACTGCCGATTGCACGACCACTCCACCCGCCGCTGGCAGACCGGCTTCCAAACGATGCAGCGGTTCATCGCCCGCTGCGTGAGGATGATGTTCCGTCGCCATAACGGTGACTTCCAGCGGCGGACCGGGCGGATCAAGTTGCGGATCCAAATTCGGAACATCCTTGCTTGGCAGCAACCAGATGCGGCCTGGGCCCGATGCAAACGGTTCGCGCAGCTCGCGCCAGTCGCGAGGTTGCCAGTCCTCGAATTCCAACTCTTGCTGGTCCAGCCACTGCGTGATCTGTTCCCAGCGCTGCGGGAAATGCGCGACGAGAATGACGTGTCGACCGCACCCCAACTCCGTGTCGAGTTCCTTCCGCAGATTGGCCCACAGCGCCGCGTCGCTAAACCAAACCCGGTCCAGCACCTGTGGCGTTGGTTGCTTCGCACCGAACAGCCAGTCCCAAAGTCCCATGTTTCAAGCCTCCAGGTCGTGCCCAGTGCCCCCAATGCAAACGGGGCGTTTCGCCCCATGCGAAACACCCCGCAGATTCATTCGATGTTCAACGCACTCACAACTAAGCGGCAGTCGCCACCGGCTTCGTCTTGCGATTCATCAGCCAGACCAGCACGGGCGAGGCGACATAAATCGAGCTGTACGTACCGACGATGATGCCGAACAGCAGGCAGAAGGCGAAGCCGTGAATCCCTTCGCCACCCATGAAGTACAGAATCAACAACACGACGAGTGTCGTCATCGAGGTGAGCAAGGTCCGGGAGAGTGTCTGGTTCAGGCTCAGATTGATCATTTGATCGGTCATCGCCGGATTCCGTCCACGGACTTCGCGAATGCGGTCGAACACCACAATCGTGTCGTTCAGCGAGTAACCGACAATGGTCAGGAACGCAGCCACGATCGAGAGGTTGATCTTAAAGTCTTCCAGCAGCAGGATGTTCCGCAGCGGTGTGTTACTCAGGTATGAGGCGACTGCGACGGCCCCCAGAGTGATCAGCACGTCATGCACGAGTGCGACCACGGCGGCGAGACCGAAGTTGACCGCCTGGAACCGCAACCACAGATAGGCGACGATGGCGCCCAAGCTGAAGATCATCGCGGTGATGGCTGCCGTCTGCGTCTCACCAGCGACCTGACCGTCAAACGTGTTCACTTCTTCAAACAACGGCTTGCCATCCATTTCACTGGTCATGGCAGTCACCAGCAGATCGACCGATTCCCGAGGAATCGCTTGAGCCAGGCGAATTTGGACATCGTTCACCTTGGTTCCCGGCGCGATGCCATCGTCCACAGGCTGTACGGCAATCAAATCGGGAACGTCGGCCTCGCCGAAACCTTTCACGTCATTAACGAGCGTGTCCATGATCGACGCCTTCACGCCAGCGGCGGTCATCGCTTCTTTCAGGTGGAGCGTGGTCTGATGTCCGCCCGGGAACAGATCAGGCTTCTCGTCGGCGGCTGGGGCTTCCTCTGCTGGAGGAATCGCTTCAATCGCGCCGAACTCGATCTGCTGGGTCATCAGTTTCATCTCGGTGCCAGCGAACGCCTGACCGACTCGGTCCTTCACGCTTTCGGCGATGTCTTCTTCCGATTTGGCGATGATCGTCCGCAGGCGATACATCTTTTCTTTCTGACCGTTCTCATCAACTTCGAGTTCTTCCAGAGAAATCGACTTGTCGAACTTGGCTTCCAGCGTGCTGCGAATCTCGCTGAATGCGGGTGACTGACCCTCTTCGAATCGGAAGGTCGCCATCGCGCCGCCACGGAAATCGATGTCCAGGTTGTCCTGACCGCGAGAGCCAACGGCGAACAATCCAATCGCGATGAGCACGATCGAGAACAAGGCCGCGACCTTCTTCTTGCCCACGAAGTCGAAGTTCGCGTTGTTGCTGATCAGGCTGAACATTTTCAGATCGGTCAGCCAGCGTTTCCGTTCGGCGATGTCGAAGATCAACCGTCCGATGTAGACGGCGCTAAACATACTGGTGCAGATGCCGACGAACAGCGTGACCGCAAAACCTTTCACCTGATCGGTGCCGATGTAGTACAGCACGACGGCAGTAATCAGGGTGGTGATGTTGGCATCGAAAATGGTCGAGAAGGCTTTCTCGAAACCGTTCTTGATCGCCATTCGCAGGCTGGACCCCTTGTCCCGTTCTTCGCGCATACGTTCGAAGATCAGCACGTTGGCATCGACCGCCATACCGACGGTCAGCACCAAACCTGCGAGGCCGGGCAGGGTGAAGGTGGCGTCAATCAGCGCCATCACCCCCAGCACGAGCAGGATGTTGATCGCCAAACAGATATCGGCGACGAAGCCCGCCGTGAGGTAATACGCACCGGTCACGACGAACACGGCCACCAGCGACCAGATCATCGCCCACTTGCCCTTAACCTGTACGTCTTTACCGAGCAACGGACTCACAGTGGACTCATTCACTGGCTGCTTCTTGAGCGGCACTTCGAGCGCCCCGGCGTTCAGCACGCTGAGCAGTTCGTCGATTTCCGCCTGAGTGAAGTTACCGTCAATTTCCCCTTCGCCACTGGGAATCGGAGAATTGATGACCGGTGCCGAGTGAACCTGATTGTTCAGGAGAATAGCCAGGTGTGTCTTTGGGTTGCCTTCGCGCGGCTGATACTTCGTCGTGACTTCGCGGAACAGCCGAGCGCCATCTGAGTCGAGACTGAACGCGACCGACAAACCGGACTGCCCCAGGCGTTCCGAGACACTCCGCAGCATGCGGCCAGTCACGCGGCGTTTCGGATTCGGGTCAACGACGACGAGGAACTCGGTCGTTTCACGGCCCCCATGCCGCGCCCTGCGGGTCAAACCGTTTTCAACGGCACTGATCTTTTCTTCACCGTCGGCTGTTCGAGCCGTTGGACGCCACATGCCGACCAGCTGACCATCCTGATACAGTTCAGTAACGGCATCTCCTTTTTCCTCGGCCAGCGCGACCAACTTCGGATGGTCCGCCGGATTCGCCAACATTGCGAATTCCAGTTCCCCCAGGTTCACGATCTTGCGCTTGGTCTCTTCGACCTTTTCCTGGTCGGCACCGGGCACAATCACTTCAATGCGGTCGTTGCCGACCACACGAACCGTGACTTCCTCGGTCCCGGTCGGATTCACGCGGAGCCGGACGGCCGCGACCATCTTGTCCATCACCGCCGGGGTGATGTCCTTGGATGTCTGCTGACGGTCGACCTCGTACACGAGGTTGGTTCCCCCGGCGAGGTCGATCCCCAGTTGCAGTGCTTCATTGATTGGCTGAAGGCAGAAAGGAATCGCCGCCAGGGTGATGCAGAACAGCGTCACGCCGAGGCGATTGGCGATATCTTTCATCTTCAGTGCAACGGCGATCATGTTCCCCAACAGGAACGGCAGAATGATCACGCCAATCACGATCGCGAACGTGATCACGCCACCCCAGGGATTCGCTTCCGCCGCCTGCACCGCAGTGCCTTCCTCGGCGGCCAACATCAACCAGTTTTGACCCAACGGGTTCATCCGGAAAACTCCAGCCCCATCACTTCCCGAACACCTCGGGCCGTTGATGGGGAGCTAAGACTAGAAAGGACTCGGTAAACTCAGGCGACAAGCAATCAGCTCTTTGCCGGTTCTTCACTACTTGAACTCTTCGGGAAGTCGCGGATCGCCCACGCTTCGATCTTCATGCGGGTGTTGTCATCGATCTTGATTGTGATCTCCGACTTGTCCTGCGATGCACTCACAAATGTTCCTTTGATTCCACCGCTGGTGACGATGGGATCATTCTTCTTCAACGCGGCAATCTGATCCGTGCGGCGTTTCGACTCACCTGACTCGCCCCGCTTGAGCATCATCTGCACCAGCAGCATGAATGCCAGGGCTGGCAACATGATGGTGAGCAGTCCGCCCCATGGATTCTCGTTCTGCTTGGCGGCTTCGCCTGGATCGACCGGCACCCGTTGCAGGGTGTCGTCGGCCAGTATCAGCAACGTATTCAGCCAGGACCACATGGACATCACACACTGTTAAACCCAACCCCCGTGGATCACTGGGATTCAGGTAACCGCTACGGCCTCATTGAATGAGGTTCCCAGAACCTCATTCGACGCCGCCGAGAAAATTGAAGCGGGTAGTTTAGGGGCCGCGCGAAACGGCGGCAAGATGTGCGAGTCGAAACTCTTGGCCCCGATTTTCAAGAATTGCCACCCGCAAGTCCCTCACCAGTCGCTGGTAATACGTGAGGTTGTGAACCGAGAGCAGCATTGGCCCCAGCATTTCTCCCACATGGAACAGATGTCGCAGTACCCCGCGACTGTACTGCACACACGCTGGGCAGTCGCATTCGGGGTCGAGCGGGCCAGTGTCCCGGATGTGTTTTGCATTCCGCAATTTGACGATTCCCCTGCTAGTGAAAGCAGTTGCGTTTCGAGCATTGCGTGTCGGCATCACGCAATCAAAGAGGTCGACACCGCGCAATACCGCCTCGATGATGTCAATCGGACGCCCCACTCCCATCAGATAGCGGGGCTTGTGCTCGGGCAGCATGGGGGCGGTGACATCGAGCGTTGTGTACATGTCCGATGGCTGTTCGCCGACGCTCAGCCCGCCAATCGCATATCCGGGAAACTCGAGCGGCAGCAATCCCTGGATTGATCGTTCCCGCAATCTGGGATCAATTCCCCCTTGCACAATACCGAACAGGGCTTGATCGCTCCGGGTATGCGCATCGCGACACAAAGCTGCCCAGCGTGTCGTGCGATCGACCGCTTCCAAAATCTGTTGACGTGGGGCATCAGCTGGGGGGCATTCGTCGAGACACATAATGCAGTCTGCCCCCAGGGCCTCTTGGATCTGAATTGCCCGCTGCGGGGTCAATTCCAGCAAGCTGCCGTCGATGTGCGAACGAAAGGTGACCTTGTCCTCATCCATCCGTCGGAGATCGGACAGGCTGAAAACCTGAAACCCGCCACTGTCGGTGAGGATGGGGCCGTCCCAGTTCATGAACCGATGCAGTCCGCCCAAATCGCGGACGACCTCTTCCCCGGGCCGCAGCGCGAGATGATACGTGTTCGCCAGGATCATCTGGGCGCCAGCCGACTGCAATTCGTGCGGCCAGACCCCTTTCACGGTCCCCCGAGTTCCCACCGGCATGAAGGCGGGTGTGTCAACCACCCCATGTGGTGTGATCCAACGCCCCACCCGACCCAGCGTGGTCGCATCCGTGTGATCCAAATGAAACTCAAACAACTCAGTCACCTTCCGCACTCGATTCTTGTCGCCAACTCGGCCGCTTCTCCCATGGCGACGGAAGAATAGCAGTCGACACAAGCGGCGACACCTCGTCAGATTCTCAAACCTGCTGGACTCGCTCGTCTGTCCTCGTGTATGCCTCGGGAGTGGGGGAAAGAACGCGACCACGTTGAATTCGAGGAGGGGCCGGCGGCGTTGCTGGCCGGGGGCAGCGCCGCCAGTCAGGGAGACCGCCGGTCGTGATGCGTGGGAATATGGCTGCCCATCCCTGAGAATCCCTGGATCGTACGGCGCGAATGTTGCCTGATGACCGTTTAAGACTTATCGAGCTTGTGCGGCCCCACACATCCGGTTGAGGAACCAGAAGATGTCCAGACTTTCAAGACTTTCCGTCGTCACACTTTCGGGGCTGACGCTGTGCCTGAGTGTCACACTGAGCCCGTCCACCGCACTGGCTGATCCGCCGGCTCAGGAGAAAGAGGGCAAGGCTGAAGCGCCGCGCAAAGGACCGCCATTTGGTCGCGGCTTCGGTCGGCAGAACGATCCCAAATTCCAGGAGGATCATGAAGTCTTCTTCTATCTGCTGGAACACCGCAAGTCGATTACCCGCACGGTCAAATTGCTCGACAACGGGATCGAAACGGTGACCGAATCGAAGGATCCGGAAGTCGCCGCCAAGATTCAGGAACATGTCGCCGCGATGTACGACCGCGTGGAAAACAACAAACCGATCCACATGCGCGATCCCCTGTTCCGCGAGCTCTTCCGCAACACGAAGAAGCTGACGATGAAAGCCGAGGAGACCGAGCACGGCGTGAAAGTGACCGAAACCTCCGACGATCCTTATGTGGCGAAACTGATTCAGTACCACGCCGAGGTCGTCTCGCTGTTCATCAAGAATGGCTTCTCGGAAATGCCGAAGAACCATGACCTCCCACCGAAGGATGGAGACGAGGCGAAGCCAAAGGAGGGAGCCGAGGCACAGCCGAAAGACTCGGTCGAGGGCAGGTAGTTTCGCTGTGCCAACTGCGAAAAAAGCACACCCGGCAGCCGTTACCACTCAGGTAACGGCTGTCCTATTTTGAGGACTCGTTCTTATGCGGTTCGTCAGCAGACGGTTCGTCCTGACCCGCCGCCCAGATCGCTCGAGCCAACATACCGCCGAACCAGGCCAGGGGCAGATAGATCAGCAAATCAAGTACCGCGAACCAGACAGGATGCGGTATCGTCACCAGATTGCCGATGCCAGCGATCAGGAAGAGCGTGCCGACCGTCATTGCGCCACGCAGTGAATTCGACTTTGAGATCCATTGGCAAACGGCTGCGCCGGCGAACGCTCCATCAGCATGTGCCAGCAGGACCAGAATGAACGCTCCGGGAGGGAGCGACTCGATGAACTTGCTCAAGTCCTCTGGATGTGTCAGGTCAAGTCCCGCTGGGGGAGGATAAAGCGAAGACGAAATCGTCTCACCGATGGCGACAAAAACAGAGCCGACCACCAGTCCCAGCAACACGGCGAGTGCGAAACGCATTAAGGTTGGTCCTGTTGACTTGGTGCTGACTGCGGTGAATCTCTAGTTTCGGGTGAGTCGTCCATGGCAGTGTTGTCCGCTGCCGCTCGCCCGCGCATCGCCTCCGCACGCTCCGCTTCCGGCAGCGTAATCAGTCCATCTGCATCCTGATCGATCGCTGCAAAATCTGCTTGCGAGCCAGGGAATTCCCGCCAGGAGACGTCGCCATCGAGGTTGCGGTCCATCCGGCGAAACCACAGCGGTCCTGATGCCTCTTCCCGTACGATTCCCTGTCGCGCGGCGGTGTTCATCGCGGTGTCGACGCGCACATCGATTAGTTCCGGCTGACTAATGGTGATGCGAAACCGGCTCGCCAGTTCACTGCTCCCCAGCGCACCATCGCCATTGCGATCGTATTCGGTGAGTACATTGGTTGCGTCACGCAGTTCGCGCTCCGTCAGCCGATTGTCGGAGTTGGCGTCCAGTAGATTGAACAACACCTTGGCTTCGTTCGACAGGGTTGCCACGAGTCGGCTCTGTGCGGCGAGCCCATCCAGCGTGAAGTACAGATCGATTTCATCAGCGACCACCTGTTCGTTTCCATCAAGATCGACATCTTCGAATTGCGCTGGTGCCTGCAGGCCGGCGAACTCTCCTCGGTCCAGATAGCCGTTCTTGTCGGCATCTGAAGTCCGGAGGCGAATCTTGAACAGGCTCACCTGATCACGCAGATCGCGGGCTTTGTTCCGGGCAACGTACTCCACCGGGACGCCCGCCAGGTCGAGGACCGGTCGGCCTCCTGACGAGATGACGGTAACAGTCTCTCCAGAACCAATGCGTCCCAGCGCGACTTGTGGCGGCGCAAGCGAGACCGACAGATTCAGTTGCGCGGGGGACTTCTCCAGATAACGCACCAGTTCCGCCGCGTTGAGCGATCCCTCCTTGTCCATATCGAAGGCGCGAAAGAATCGTTCGCTGATGCCGAGTTGCTCAGCATTGGTGAGAGGTTGGGCAGCTCCGTAGGTGGTCAAAATGCGTTCCGCTGCACGCTCGCGCTCCGTCGTCGTGGTCGCGAGTACAAGTGGCAACTCCTGATCAGGATCGCGGGCATCTGCCATCTGTTGCGCCTGCACTACCGAGAGCGGAAAGGGTTGCAACTCGGCGACGCTCAGGGCTTCGTCGTCATCAAAGTCCGATCGCTGCAACCGTCGCAATCCTTCGTCGAACTCCTCGGGCGAGATCGACTGATCGCCATTCGTGTCGAGTTCTTCATACAGTCGCACCGTCTGCGTTAGTCGCGGCACTTGGCGCTCCACAGTCAGGGGCGGTCCGAGTTGGACGTCGAGGCATCGCCGCAGTTCTTCCAGCGACAACAGATCGTCGGTCGGCTCGGTGTCATGCTCTTTCCAGTCAGTGCCGATCTTCTTTGCCGTCGCGATGAACCGACCTCCGAGTGGAATGGCAGCCGCTTCCGAGGAATCCAGCATTCCGTTGTGGTCCTGATCGAGTCGCTCGAAGGCCCCTTGCGCATACCGCTGCCGCACTTGATCGAGCCCGAATGGACCAGCCTGAATTTGGACTTCCATCAGCACGGGCGATTTCGGACCCAGAAACACGAATCGATATGTCTGAGCGGCGCACTCGCGCATGTCCGCGACCAGCAGCAGGCAAAAACCGGCCAGAAACACCCTGATCCGGTGCTGGATGACCAAATCCCGTTGCGGTCGCCTGATCGTAGTTGGCATTTGTGAACCTTCTGCCATTAAGATTCCGCGCTGTATCCGTCCACAAGGCCGAACCGTTCTGCCGGGAACCGGCTCCGCCTGAGAGGTAGGAACCATCGGCGGGTTTCGAAGCCGATCCACCAGACACCTAGTCTACACCGCTGTTACGATGAACACGAACGAATTGCGAGAAGCGTATCTCTCCTTCTTTGAATCGAAGGGCTGTGTCCGTCGGCCGAGCGACGTCCTTGTCCCCAAAGACGACCCCACCGTGCTGTTCACCCCGGCTGGGATGAATCAGTTCAAGAACCAGTTCCTGGGAATTGGTCCGATCGACTTCACTCGGGCGACCACCTCACAAAAGTGCCTGCGGACAGGGGACATCGGTAATGTCGGCGTGACGGCGTATCACCATACGTTCTTCGAAATGCTGGGGAATTTCTCGTTCGGCGACTACTTCAAGAAAGAAGCAATCCACTGGGCATGGGAATTCCTGACCGAAAAGAAGTGGCTCGGCCTGGCGAAGGACCGGCTCAAGGTCACTGTGTACCTCGACGACGATGAAGCGTACGACATCTGGCACAAAGAAGTCGGGCTTAGCACAGAGGCGATTCGCCGGGACGATGAATACGAAAACTTCTGGCCCGCTGGTGCTCCGACCGATGGCCCCGACGGAGTCTGCGGTCCGTGTAGTGAGATCTACTACTACCCCCCCAGCGGTGGCAAAGAAGTCGAGATTTGGAACTTGGTCTTCACGCAATTCAATCGTGTCGGTAACCCACCCGATAACCTCCGCCCTCTCCCCAAGCAGAACATCGACACCGGCATGGGACTCGAACGCTGTGCGGCGGTACTGCAAGGTGTCGAGAGCAATTACGAAATCGACATTCTCCGCCCCCTGTGCGTCGCTGCTGGCGAAGCGCTCGACCGCAAGTATGAGTTCACCGCACCGGAAGGACGCGCGCTGCGTCGTATTGCCGACCATGTTCGCGCCTGCGCGTTCGCCATTCACGAAGGGGTCGCCCCTGGCAGTCATGGACCAGAGTACATTATCCGTCTGTTGCTGCGGCGGGCGTTTCTCGAAGGTTATCTGCTCGGCATGCGCGAGCCATTTCTGCATACGTTGGTGCCCGAAGTCAACGCTCTGATGTCCGTCCCTTATCCTGAACTCTCCAAGACAGAGAAAGCCGTTCGTGAAACGATCCAGGCCGAGGAGTCTCACTTCCTTTCGACCATTGATCGCGGCCTTGGCAAGTTCGAGAAACTGGTCGAGAAGGCAACCTCATCTGGCAGTAAGGAATTGCCTGGTAAGGAGGTCTTCGATCTGCATCAGACCGACGGTTTCATCCTCGACCTCACCAAAGCCCTCGCTGCCGATCGTGGACTCACAATCGACCTGCAAGGCTTCAAAGTCGCCGAAGACAAGCACAAGGCAACCAGCGGACAGGGTTCCTGGGGCGTGATGGCCGCCGGTCCGCTCGATGCGATCCAGCAGTCCGCAGGCGACACCGAGTTTCTCGCCTACGACACCACGTCCGCCGCAGCCAAAATCGTGGGACTGGTCGTCGCCGGCGAGTCGGTCGAGTCATGCGATCTCGCCGATGCCCAAGTCGACGTCGTCCTCGATCGGTCCCCATTCTACGGCGAATCGGGGGGACAGGTGGGGGACAAAGGCGCGATCACCGGACAGGCGCTGCTGTTCGAAGTCGACGACGCTCAGAAACATGCTGGCTTGATCGTCCATCGCGGTCGACTCGTCTCTGGGACACTCCGTGTCGGCGATACGGTGCAGGCGAACGTCACCAGCGATCGTCGCGCTGGCATCCGACGCGCGCACTCGGCGACGCATATTCTGCATCATGCCCTGCACAAGGTGCTCGGTGAACATGCAATGCAGCGCGGCTCGAAAGTCGAGAACGATCAACTCCGCTTCGACTTCTCACACGGCGCTGCGGTGACGCCCGAGGAACTGCTGGAGATCGAAACGATCATCAACGAGAAGATCGCCGAAGGGGCGCCAATCGCCATTGACTACATGGACCTCAAGGACGCCAAAGCGGCCGGGGCCATGGCCCTGTTCGGCGAGAAGTACCCAGACCGCGTGCGACTGGTGGCGATGGGAGACTTCAGCAAGGAACTGTGCGGCGGCACGCACTTGAGCAACACCGGACAGGTGGGGCTGTGCAAGATCGAGCATGAGGAAAACGTTGCCGCCGGAGTGCGCCGCATCGTCGCCCTGACCGGTAAGAAGGCGCTGCAAAGAGTCCGCGACACCGAGAACCTGCTGCGCGATGCCGCCATTGCACTCAAGGCTCCGCAACTGCAGGAAGTGCCGCGCAAGGTGCAGCAACTGCAGGAGGAACTGCAACATCTGAAGAAGGAACTCGCGCAGTACACCAAGGCCTCGGTCAAAGACTCCGTCGCCAAGCTACTGGCCGATGCCGAAGCCATTGGCGATGCGAAGATTCTGTGCGTGCATCTCGGCAACGTCGACCGCGACTCGCTTCGCGAATACGCCGATCAGTTGCGTCAACAGGGAGGAGAAATCGCCTTGCTGCTTGCGACCGAAACCGAAGGCAAAGTCGCTCTGCTCGCGGCGGTTTCCAAAGACCTCGTGAAGCGCGGAGTCAAAGCGGGTGACTGCGTCCGCGAAGCTGCCAAGATCGTCGGCGGAGGAGGCGGAGGCCGCCCCGACCTCGCGGAAGCTGGCGGCAAAGACGCGACGAAAATCGCCGCCGCCCTCGACGTCGCACGCGAGTTTTATCGCGGCAAACTAGCTTAGTCATCACGACTCGCCAACAGCATCCTCGCCCGCACTGCGACGACCACTACGTGTCCGCGACGCTGATGCCGGTGATTGCAACAGGCGACAGGATGGCATGAGCGCTGGTTACCGCTTACGATTCTTTGAAAGCTTTCCATCCACACGACTGCGTTTGTGCTGTCGTTTCACGAATTCTTATCGCTATTCCATGCTTGACACGACGAATGAATACCTCGACCACCTGTTTGGCCTGAGCGGCAAGACCGCAGTTGTCATTGGGGGGACTGGCGTGTTAGGCGGTGCGTTTGTGGACGCACTGATCGGTGCTGGCGCGTACGTGATCGTCGTGGGTCGCAACGCTGCAGCAGGGGCGGACGTTGTCGCGCGATGTCCTGAGCGAACCGAGTTCTTCGCCGCCGATTCCACCAGTCGCGACGATCTGGAGAAACTCGTCGCCCATCTCCGGCAGTCGTC
>JAGQQB010000199.1 GCA_020426425.1 Planctomycetaceae bacterium
CGGCGCGGCGTCCTATCGACCGATCTGCTGCTGCTCAGTGGCGTTGCAGCGGCGTTTGGGTATTCGATTCTCTCCGTCTGGCGGACCTCGTTTGGTTTCTCACCGGGGCATGTCTACTTCGAAGTGGGGTGTATGATTCTGGTCATGGTCAGCCTGGGACGCTGGCTCGAGGCGACCGGAAAACTCCGCTCGACCCAGGCGCTTGATCAATTGCAGAAACTGCTTCCGGCTCAGGTCGATCGACTGACATCCGCAAAACAGATCGAGCAAGTGCCGCTGAACGACATTCAACCGGGCGACCAAATCCAGGTGCGTGCCGGTGATCGCATTCCGACCGATGGCCTGCTCGTTTCGCCCAGCGCATCGGTGGATGAGCAACTGATCTGTGGTGAAAGTTGGCCACGCGAGAAGTCCAGTGGCGACCAGTTGTGCGGTGGCACCCTCAACCTGGCGGGGACCGTGGTGATGACGGTCACCGCGACGGCAGCGGAAGGGACGCTGGCGCGGCTCATTGCGGCGGTGCGGGAAGCACGGCTGCAGCGCGGCGAATACGAACAACTCGCCGATCGCATCTCGCGGTGGTTCTTCCCAGTGATGTTGCTGATCGCCGTGGTCACGTTTCTGCTACACGCGGTACTTAACGATGCGATGACGGGGCTGATGGCAGCCCTGTCGGTAATTCTCATCGCCTGTCCTTGCGCATTGGGATTGGCGACACCGATAGCGCTGTGGGCCGCGATGGGAACCGCAGCGAGACGCGGCATCGTATTCCGCTCCCCCATGGCACTGGAACGCCTGGCGACACTTAAGGCGATTCGTTTTGACAAAACCGGCACGCTAACCACCGGGCAGCCATCAGTCGCGGACTTCGTGGTCGCTGAGGGAACCGATCCCGCTGAAGCACGCCGTCGCGCGCTGGCGCTTGCTTCAAGTTCGTCGCACGTGTTCAGTCGCTCCATCGTAAACGAGCTGAGCGTATCGATCGACGATGTGAGGCGCGAACCGATGACCCTCGGACAGCGGTCCATCACTGGCCGCGGCATCTGCGGGCATTGGGAGCAGGATGGCCAGGAGATGGCACTCGGTAATCAGCAGTTGATGGAGGAGCTGCGTCTGCAGATTCCCCCCTCACTCGAAACTCCACTCCAAGAGCAGGCAGCGTCTGGACAGCCGTACGTGCTGCTTGGCTGGGACCGTGGAGTGCGTGGCTTGTTTCTGATGCGCGAGTCGCTGCGGGACTCTGCACGTGAAGTCGCACACTGGACGACTCAGGCTCAGCTCGATGCTGGAGTCCTCACTGGTGATCATGTACTCGCCGGGCAGCGTCTTGAACGGGAGTTGAATCTGCCGGTGTCCGCCGGGCTAACGCCGCAGGACAAAGCTGAAGTCATCCGCCATTTGCATGACGAAGTCGGTAGCGTGGTGTTCGTCGGCGATGGCGTGAACGACGCTCCGGCCTTAGCGCTGGCCGACGTGGGAATCTCACTCGGCTGCGGTGCGGATGTGACCCGTGACTCTGCCGACATCTGTCTGCTGTCCGACGACATCGCTCAATTGCCGGGACTGGTCGAGTTGTCGCAGAGAACGGTCGACACCATTCGCCGCAATCTGTTCTGGGCCTTCGCCTACAACTCGTGCGGAGTCCTTGCCGCCGCTACGGGTATGCTGCATCCCGCGATCGCCGCTATCTTGATGGTGGGCAGCAGTCTGTTTGTGATTACCAACTCGCTACGTTTGAACGCTCTTGCCGAGGCTCTGCCCCCAGCGGGAGACGGGAGCCCGCTCCCGGCCGCCATGTCGACCGATTCCCGAGCCAACACGGTTTCCGGAAACTCGGCATCCACAGCCCCGCCGTCCACAGTTCGCGGTCCGTCGATCGAGGAAGACACGCGACACTTCGAGGAGGCACGGACGTGATCGAACTGCCGCTCGTCTTTCTCGCCGGACTCCTGGGATCATCGCACTGCGTGGGGATGTGTGGCGGCTTCGCGCTGATGCTTGGATTGCATGCCCGCAATCCCTGGCACAACCTCGCAGGCCAACTCTGCTACAGCGGCGGTCGATTGTTCACCTATGGCGTGTTTGGTTGCGTGGCTGGATATTGCGGCAGTCGCCTCTCGCAGGACTGGTCGGCCTGGATCAATGTGCCGGCAACACTCAGCCTCGTCGGCGGTCTGTTTCTGGTCTATCAGGGTTTGATCGCGGCGGGGATTCGCTTCACGAAGAAGAGCACTCAGGGAACCTCGACCGCAGGCTGTCTGACCGCCCCGCTCTTCAAAACCTTCTTCCAGTCACAAAGTCACTGGCAGCGATTCCTTGCCGGAGTGTTGACCGGGTTCCTCCCCTGCGGCTTGCTGTACGGAGCGGTCGCCCTGGCGGCCGCTTCGGGGGAACTTCTGATGGGCGGGATCATCATGGTGGTGTTCGGCCTGGGGACGATCCCACTGATGGTCGCAACCGGCGTGGGCGGGACACTGCTGAGCCTCGCAGCTCGGACACGATTGTTGAAAGTGGCAGCGATCTGCGTGGTGTTGACCGGGGGAGTGACGATTGCCCGTGGAGCTGGGTATTTGCTGCAGGATGATCCAGATCCAGTGGCGGGATGTCCGATGTGTCATCCAGATTCTGCAGAGAACTCTCCCGAGAATCTGCTGGATTCGTTACGCTCTGCCTCGCGCCCAGATCCCTCCCGATCTTCCCCTACGTCACCACCGACATCCAGCACCAGTCATGACGGCGACCAGTGAGTCATCCGCGTCCAATGTTCCCACGTCTAAGCAAGCTGATGCATGCGCGGAGAAACCGGGCAACGGCATCTCCAAGACAGTGATCAACTTCTGGCTCGATGTCTTCCTGGGTGTGAACTTCGTGCTGCTCGCTTGGATCTCGGCACTGCTGCAGTTTGTGTTTCCTGCCGCACACGAGGCTGTCGGATGGACGCTCTGGGGAAAGGACGTTGTCGCGTGGCAGAACTACCAGTTCGCCACGCTGTGCGTCTTCGGCGCGGCGGTCACACTGCATGTGCTGCTCCACTGGACGTGGGTCTGCGGCGTGATCAACAAACAGATCCTGCGGCGAACGGTCGTGAAGCGCGATGGAACGGACACGCTGATCGGCGTAGGTCTGATCGCGGTCATCCTGCATGTCCTCGGATTGGGCATTCTTTTGGCCAAGTGGATGATCCAGCATCCGTAGCAAGGGCCATGCCCTTGACCCGGTGGGCATGGAGCGCGACAGAGATTGGGGCGTCGTTCGCGCCGTGTCGCTCCCGTTGGTCGCTGCGCGGGTATGGGATTTGTGCCGACTGGAGGCTCTTCAAGCACGAGATTCGAAACAAATCCGAATGTTCGAAACGTCACTGGCGAAATCGTTTGCCCGGTCCAGCGCACTCGGGCATTTCGGTCCTTCTGATTTGTTTCGGATTTCGAATCTCGTGCCGTTCCCTGAACAGTAACTCCCGCATTGCGCTACTTGACCTCTTCGGCCTGAGCTTCTTCCGTGCCAATACCGAACCGCTCAATGAGTCGGTACAGTTTGCGGCGGTGAATCCCCAGCGCCCTGGCAGCACGGGCCTTATTGCCCTTCTCCTTCTTCAGCACGGAGACGATGTGCGCTCGTTCGATGGAGGCAAGATCGTCATCCAGCATTGAGCCGAGTGTGGACGAGGCAGTTCGTGTGGGAGATGGCGACTGCGCCACCGCCTGCGTCACCTCGCGGGGCAAATCATCAATTGTGATCACATGATCATCGGCGAGAATCATCGCCCGGTCGAGTGCGTTCATAAGTTGCCGCACATTCCCCGGCCAGTGATACGCAATCAATGCCGCCTGTGCATCATCCTCGATCTCCCAACCTGGCCCCAGCAGGTGTTGCACTAAGAGATCGACATCGCCGGTGCGATCTCTGAGTGGCGGAAGTTTGATGGACATAACATTCAGGCGATAGAAGAGGTCTTCGCGGAATCGACCGGCTTCGACCTCCTGCTGCAGATCGCGATTCGTCGCGGCGATGATCCGCACGTTGACCCGACGTTCCTGGTGCGACCCGACCCGCCGCAGTCCACCATCTTCCAGCACACGCAGGAGTTTGGGTTGCAGCATGGGTGCAAGCTCGCCAATCTCGTCGATGAACAAGGTCCCGCCATGCGCGACCTCGAACAGTCCCTGTTTGCGAGCGCCTGCGCCAGTGAAGGCCCCTTTCTCGTGTCCAAACAGTTCACTCTCAACAAGGTTTTCGGGCAGCGCGGCGCAGTTGATTGTGACAAACGGGCGCCCTCGACGATGGCTCTGTTCCAAAACGGCTCGCGCGACCAACTCCTTGCCGGTCCCGCTTTCGCCTTCAATCAGCACGGCTTTGTCGGTCGGTGCGATTCTTGAAATCAGGTGAAAGACTTCTTGCATCTGAGGAGAATTCCCCACGATGCGGGTCGCATGTTGCTCACGTTGCAGAAGTTCACGAAGCTGGTCGTTCTCTCTGCGCAATTGGGCGCGCTGTGCGGCCAGGAGACACCGTTGTTCCAATTCGCCCAATGGGAATGGTTTGGTCAGGTAGTCTCCCGCGCCACGTTTCATCGCTTCCACGGCATTCTCGACGGTCGCCTGTCCCGTAAGAATCAGGATCTCCGTCTCAATCTGCTGTTCCCGCACACGATCCAGCAGCTCCAAGCCGGAGATTCCAGGCAGATTCATATCCAGAATGGCGACATCGAATCGCCGTCGTTGCAGCTGAATCAGCGCATCCTGACCATTGGCACACTCGGAAACCGTGTGTCCTTTCCGGGTGAGATACTGTGCGGCTGTGCCACGGAACTCATCGTCGTCTTCCACCAACAGCAGATCGACAGCCAAGGGGTCATTCATGGGAATCTGTGCCATGTCTTCATAGGTCGAGGGGACAGATGTGCAATAACGCACGTTTTGTGCCCGAGACCGTCCTTTTCTTGGGTTCTGGTACGATTGGCACGAAGGTTGTTCCAGGTTTGGCAATCCACCAAAGGGTAACCATGTCCGCACCATCTGACCAGAATCGAATCGCCGCCTCAGTCGAGGCTGATGCCTTTCTGCGCGCAGTGGTCGACACGATTATTGATGCGCTCGTGACCATTGATCATCGGGGCATCATCCACCACGCGAACCCCGCGACGGAAACACTCCTGGGGTATCCCCCTGCGGAACTGGTAGGGCAAAACGTCTGCGTCCTGATGGCGTCGCCCTATCGCGAAGAACACGACCGCTACATTCAGCGGTACATGGACTCAGGCGACCCGCGAATCATCGGGATCGGACGGCAGGTCACCGCGCGGAAGAAGTGCGGCACGCTGATTCCGGTCGACCTCGCGGTCAGCAAGGTCGAGATCGCCGGGCAGACCTACTTCACCGGAGTGATTCGCGATATCAGCGAACGAGTGCGGGCGGAGGAACAGATTCGCCGGGAACGAGACTTCAGCCGGAATCTCATTGATACGGCCCACGCCATCATCCTGGTGCTTGATCCGCGCGGCAAGATCGAACGATTCAATCCGTATATGGAGCAGCTTGTCGGCTATTCGCTGGATGAAGTTGGCGGACGAGACTGGTTCACCACGTTCATTCCCGAGAACGAGCGGGAAGAGGTGCGACAGGTGTTCCACGCCACGCTCATTGGCACCCCGGTCGTCAACAACATCAACTCCATCCTGACGAAGTCGGGCGACGCGAGGATCGTCACCTGGTCAGGCCGGCGGTTGCTCAACGTCGATGGCGATGTCGTTGGTCTGCTCGCCGTGGGGAACGACATTACCGAACTCAAGGAGACGGAACGGCGTCTTGTCCAGTCCGAACGACTCGCGGCCATCGGCCAGATGGTCACCGGTCTGGCACATGAAAGTCGCAACGCCCTGCAACGCACGCAGGCCTGTTTCGAGATGCTTGAACTGGATCTGGAGCAACCCGATCACCAGGAACTCATTCAACGCGGCAAGCGGGCTCTTCACGAACTGCAACGACTCTACGAAGAGGTCCGAGGATACTCAGCCCCCATCAAACTCGACATGCGTGAGTTCTCGCTCAGTCAACTGGTGGACGACACTTGGCATGTCATTCAACAGGCTGCGCCCACCCCGGAAGTTCAACTTCACCAGGAGTGCGATCTGCGAGTGGATTCCCTCGTGGCGGACGCAGATCGAATGCAACAGGTGATTCGCAACATCCTCGAAAATGCCATTGCTGTCTCACCGCGACCGGGCAATATTACCGTGCGTTCATACCGTGCCTCGGTCGATGGACGTCCCGGAGTCGCCATTGAAGTGTGGGACGAAGGGCCAGGGCTGACTCTCGAACAACAGGAACGGATGCTGGAGCCTTTCTACACCACCAAAGTCCGCGGCACAGGATTGGGTTTGGCCATCGTCCAACGCATTGTCGATGCCCATCTTGGCCGGATTGAGGTGGGGAATCGTTCTGGTGCCGGAGCAAAAATCGTCATTCAACTCCCGTTGAGCCGATGAACAATCCTCCACAAACTCGATCTGCTCCCATCGCACAGACAGGCCCGCAACAACGGACGTTGCGAATTGCCGTCGCGGATGATGAACCCGAAATGTGTGCGTTCCTGCAGAAACTCTGCGAGCACCTTGGCCATCAGGTGATCGTCGCGGTCGATAATGGCCAGGACTTGATCGACGCCTGCCTCGCAACGCATCCGGACTTGATCATCACCGATGTGATCATGCCAGAGGTCGATGGGCTGGAGGCGTTGGAGCAGATTCTACGACAGGTCGACGCGAAAGCCATCGTGATCACCGCGCACGACTGGCC